>DASTLK010000565.1:0-2976 GCA_035715025.1 Vicinamibacteria bacterium | reverse complement strand
CCTTGCCCTCGATGTCCTGCCGCAGCACGTCGCCCATGCCGCAGCCGGGCGCGGTGAGCGTGAATCGCACCGCCACCTTCTTGCCGCCATCGGGAAGGTCCGTCACCTCCGCGGAGTGCACGAGCCCGAGCTCCACGATATTGACGGGGATCTCCGGGTCGTAGCAGGTCCGGAGCTGGTCCCAGACGAGATCGCCCAGGCTCTTGCTCGCCACCTCCTCCGCGGTCGGCGGCGCCTGCGGCTCCTTGCCGATCGCGTCCGCGTCCGGCCCGTCCAGGCGCACCATGTAGCCCTGCATGGTCACGAGGGTGTAGGAGCCGCCCAGGGCCTGCGTGATGATGACGGGATGCCCTTTCTGCAGGCTGATGCGGTCCCCGTACGGGATCGCGGTGACGTCGACGTCGCGCTCGAGGACGACTTCTTCCCTCATCGTGCCTTCCCCCCGCCGTCGCCGCTGCTCGACTCCGACAGCTCCGTCGAGACGGGTACCGCGTCTCCCTCCAGCGCGGCCTTGAGCGTGTGCCAGGGCAGCGACGCGCACTTCACGCGCACGGGAAACTCGCACACGCCCGAGAACACGGCCAGCTTGCCCAGCTCGGGCACGGCCGCCTGATCCTTCTTGTCCGGCGATCCCGTGACGAGCTCGTGGAACCGCGTGAAGAGCCGCTCCACCTCTTCACGACTCTTGCCCTTGACGCTCTCCGTCATCATCGAGGACGACGCGGTGTTGATCGAGCAGCCCGAGCCCTTGAAGGTGACGTCCGTCACGATGTCACCGTCGAGGCGGACGAAGACGGTGGCGCGGTCCCCGCAGAGCGGGTTGTAGCCGTCCGCGCGATGATTGGCCTCCGGCAGCTCGCGGAAATTCCGCGGTCTCCTGGAGTGATCCAAGATGACCTCCTGGTACAGGTCTCGCAGATCGCTCATGGCAGGCCGACCGCAGAGCGAGGCGGCGTCGCGCAGCGACGGCGATCTCGCGAGGGGGGTTTCAGGGGGGGTCGCGAACACCCATCGGGGTGACGTGTGAGTGCCCCCCCTGACTTGATAAGCCGGACCTGAATCGCCGCCATCACGCCCCCAACACCTCTCTCACCTTGTGCAGTCCCTTGACCAGCACGTCGATCTCTTCCTTCGTGTTGTAGAACGCCATGGAGGCGCGTGCGGTCGCGGGCAGGCCGTAGCGGTCCATCACCGGTTGCGCGCAGTGATGCCCCGTGCGCACGGCCACGCCTTCGTAATCCAGGATGGTCCCGATGTCGTGCGGGTGCGCGTCCGCCAGCACGAAGGAGAGGACGGCCGCCTTGTCCGCCGCGGTTCCGATGATGCGCAGGCCCGGGATCTCGAGCAGGCGCCGCGTGGCATAGGTCAGCAGGCCGTGCTCGTGGGCGGCGATGCGGTCGAGCCCGATCGCGGTCACGTAGTCGAGAGCGGCCCCGAAGCCGATCACGCCGGCGATGTTGGGCGTGCCCGCCTCGAACTTGTAGGGGAGCTCGTTGTAGGTCGTCTTCTCGAAGGTGACGGACAGGATCATGTCTCCGCCGCCCTGCCAGGGCGGCATGGCCTCCAGCAGCGCCTGCCGGCCATAGAGCACGCCGACGCCCGACGGGCCATAGATCTTGTGCGCGGAGAGGACGTAGAAGTCCACGTCCAGCGCCTTCACGTCCACGGCGAGGTGCGGCGCCGCCTGCGCGCCGTCCACCAGGATGACCGCTCCCTTCGCATGCGCGAGCTCGGCCATGCGCCGGACGGGGTTCACCGTGCCCAGCGCGTTCGACACGTGGGCCACGGCCACGATCTTCGTGCGCGGGGACAGCAGCCGCTCGAACTCCTCCATGACGACCTGGCCCTCTTCGTCGAGGCCGGCCACGCGCAGCTTCGCGCCCTTCTCGTCACAGAGCATCTGCCAGGGCACGATGTTCGAGTGGTGCTCGAGCCCCGTGATGAGGACCTCGTCCCCCGCGCCCACGTTCTTGCGCCCGTAGGTCTGGGCGACGAGGTTGATGCCGGCGGTGGTCCCGCTGGTGAGGATCGTCTCCTTCACCGAGGACGCGCCCACGAACCTCTGGGCCTTGACCCGGGCCGCCTCGTAGGCGTCCGTCGCCTTCATCGACAAGGAATGCACGCCGCGATGGATGTTCGAGTAGTACTCCGCGTAGGCGCGCTCCTCCGCCTCGATCACCGCTTGCGGCTTCTGCGCGCTGGCCGCGTTGTCGAAGTAGACGAGCGGATGCCCATGGACGGTCTGGGTCAGGATGGGGAAGTCGCGGCGCAGCGCGGCCACGTCCAGGAAGGGCTCGACGCTCTTGGCCCGTTTCGTCTCCGCTGCCGTGCTCATACCGCCGCCTCCTTGATGTCCACGGGCCCGGGCAGCCGCCTCTGCAGGTACTCGGTCAGCCCCGCGCGCAGCTCTTCCACTCCGATGCGCTGGACGACGTCGCTCGCGAACGCGTACGTGAGCAGGGCCCGCGCCGCCTCCTCACCGATGCCGCGCGAGCGCAGGTAGAACAGGGCCAGCGGATCGAGCTGGCCGGTGGTGGAGCCGTGCTTGCACTTCACGTCGTCGGCCAGGATCTCGAGCTGGGGCAGGCTGTCCACCAGCGCCTCGCGCGAGAGGATGAGGTTCTTGTTGGTCTGGATGGCGTCCGTCTTCTGCGCGCCGGGGCGCACGAGGATGCGGCCCACGAACACGCCGCGCGCCTGGTCGTCCACGATCCCCTTGTAGAGCTCGCGCGTCGAGCAGTGCGGCTGGGCGTGGTCCACCCAGGTGTGCGTGTCCATGTGCTGGCGGTCGCCGCCGAGGAAGAGGCCGTTGAGCACGCACTCGCCGCCCTCGCCCGCGAAGACCTGGCGGATGTCCACGCGGCTGAGCGAGGCCCCCAGAGCGATCGCATGCGAGGCAAACCGCGTGGCGCGCCCCTGGGTCGCGCACAGCGTGCCGACGTGGAAGGCGCGGGCGCTCTCGCGCTGCAGGCGGTA
>DASTLK010000564.1:0-2413 GCA_035715025.1 Vicinamibacteria bacterium | reverse complement strand
TCGAGCTCACGCGCCGGCTGCTCGGAGAAGGCTACCCGCTCCGGACCATCGACATCGGTGGCGGCCTCGGCATCAACTACGAGGAAGGCACGGGGCCGGAGGTGGCCGAGTTCGCGGCGGAGGTCGTGCCCCTGCTGCGCGGCCTCGGGCTCACCGTCCTGCTCGAGCCGGGACGCTCCCTGGTGGCGCGCGCGGGCGTCCTTCTCACCCGCGTGCTCTACGTCAAGGAGAACCACGGCAAGCGCTTCGTGATCGTCGACGCGGGCATGAACGACCTCCTGCGCCCGGCCCTCTACAAGGCCCACCATCGCATCGAGCCGGTGCAGGCGCGTGGGCGCGAGTCGCGCAACGTGGACGTGGTGGGCCCGGTGTGCGAGACCGCGGACGCTTTCGCCCGCGACCGCGAGCTGGAGACGGTCGAGCCGGGGGAGCTGCTCGCCGTCCGCGACACCGGAGCCTACGGGTTCGTGATGGCCTCGACCTACAACATGCGCCCGCGGCCGGCGGAGGTCATGGTCGAGGACGGGCAGGTGCGGCTCATGCGGCGGCGGGAGACGTTCGAGGACCTCGTCGCCACCGAGGTGTGAGCGGCGAGGCGCTATCGCTCGCTGATCACGCGCCCGAGCTCGCTCGACCGCGCCAGCCGGTCGAACGTTTCATATAGCGCGGCCGAGATCTCGCGAATGGCCGCCGCGCCGTCTTCGTCCTTCTTCAGGAACGTCGTCTCGATGCTGACCGCGTAGGGGCGCCCGGGGACGTCGACGACCGCGGTCACGCAGCGGACCGCCTCCAGCGAGCCCGGCTTGTCCATCACGACCAGCGTCTCCGGCAGCGGGACTCGGAAGGGCGAGTCCTTGGGCGTGGCCAGCACGACGCGGATGTCGCGCGCGGCGGCCGGAGAAAGGCCCTTGCCCGCGTAGATGGCCTCGACCAGGCGGCGCATCTCGGACGGCGTGCCCACGTTCTCGTCGCCGCGGCGCGCGGCTTCGAGGTCCATCATCTTGCGGCGCAACCGCGTGTGGTCCAGGTCGAGATCGTCCTCCAGCCGGTGGTTGACCGCCGCCATGCCCAGGCGGCCGATGAGGACGTTGGTGGCTTCGTTGTCCGACCATCCCACCATCATCACGGCCAGGTCCCGCCAGGTGAGGCTGACCCTGTCGCCCAGCTCCTGCAGGACGCCGCCTCCCTTGACGCGCGGCAGGGGAGGACGGGTCACCTGGCCGAGGTCGATCTTGCCTTCATCCGCCTGGCGGTACAGCTCGTAGAGGACGGCCAGCTTGATGGACGAGGCCTGGGGGAAGACCTCGTCCGCGCGCACTTCGAAGGACGTGCCCGTCTTGAGGTCCTTGACGGACAGGCCGAGCACGCCGTCGAGGCGCTTCTCCGTGTCCTGAACGCGCGCGCGCAGGTGCGCCCAGAGGACGTCCTCCTTCTCGCCCGCCCGGGAGGCCGCGGGCAGCGCCAAGACGAGCGCCATCGCGCTCAGGGCCACGACACGGCCGCGAGCGAGCGCGCGCGCGGGAGGGCGAGACGTCATTGGATGTTCCATGTCTTGTCGCACCTCATGTCGCGTTGGAGCGCACCTTCACGTGCCGAGACCGGAGAGGACCTGGGCCACGGCGAGGCCGAGGTATGTGCCCACCACGTTCCCGAGGACGGCGAGCAGGAGTCCCACCGGCGCCATCGCCGGATGATAGATGGCGGCGACGAGCGGCGCCGACGAGTAGCCGCCGACGCAGGCCTGGCTGGCCGCGCCCCCGAAGAAGAGAGGCGCGCGCAGCAGGCGCAAGGCCGCGAAGAGCAGCGCCGCATGCACGGCGATCACGATGACCCCGAGCAGGATGAACTGGGGATGGGTGGCGACCTTCCGCAGGTCTCCTTGCGCGCCCACGGAGGCGAGCAGCAGGTAGAAGCCGGCATAGCCGAGGGTCGAGGCGCCGGCTTGCTCCAGGCGGGCCAGGGGCGTGAGCGAGAGCAGCAGGGCGGCGGTGGTGAGGAGGATGATGGCCCAGGAGAAGGCGTTGAGCACCTGGCCGACCGGGGGCAGCAGCGACCCGACCTTCAGGCAAGCCGCGGTGAGCACGACGGCCAGGCCGACCATCAGCGTCATGTCGGCGACGGTCGCGGGCCGCGTCTGCTTGTCGCCCACGGACGCGAGCCGCTGGCCCACGCCTTCCACGGCGGCGCGGTCGGCCTGGTTCCAGCGATCGAACGCCTCCTGCCGCGCCGCGAACGAGATGAGGAAGCCCATCCACGTGTACGCGACGACGGTGTCCACGATGATGAGGACGCCCTGCAGCTCGGGAGAGAGCTCGAGCGCGTTCGCGACCGCGACCAGGTTCGCGCTGCCGCCGATCCAGGTGGCCACGAGAGCGCCCACGGCCTTCCAGGCGTCGGGCGGGAGCCAGGGGCG
>DASTLK010000563.1:0-8705 GCA_035715025.1 Vicinamibacteria bacterium | reverse complement strand
TTCGCTGGCCCGGGACGGGCGCCCTCTCCGGCCGGGCCGCGTCCTCCCGCCCGCCACACGCTGCGCACCCACACGGCCAGGTAGGAGGCGGTGAGCCCGGCCAGCATGACGAAGAGGATCGCTTTCATGTCGCGCGTGGTACACCGCGTGGCCGGTCCAGGTCAAATCACGCGCAGCCACACACCGCGCTGGTCGCCGCAGTGGCGGCGCTCGCTCGGGGGAAGATGGAAGGAGGATCATGACCGAGGTCGCCATCCTGATCGGACTGCCCGGCGCCGGGAAGACGAGCTTCTTCCAGGCACGACTGGCCCCCACCCACGTGCACATCAGCAAGGACGTCATCGGCCACGGGCGTGAGGCGAGCCGCCGCCAGCTCGACGAGGTCCGAAAAGCGCTTCGGGCGGGACGCTCGGCGGCGGTCGACAACACGAATCCGACCGTGGCCGACCGCGCTCCGATCCTCGCTCTCGGCCGCGAGATGGGTGCGCGCGTCGTCGCCTATCTG
Organism: Vicinamibacteria bacterium; assembly: GCA_035715025.1. Taxonomy (GTDB): domain Bacteria; phylum Acidobacteriota; class Vicinamibacteria; order Fen-336; family Fen-336; genus AA29. The sequence continues at coordinate 8,200 of DASTLK010000563.1, read as the reverse complement.
CTGGACACGACGCCACGGGAGTCCGCCGCCCGCAACCGGTCGCGCGTGGGGAAAGATCGCGTGCCAAACGTCGCGGTGTTCGTCACCTCCAAGCGGCTGCAGCCGCCGGCCGCAGGCGAAGGGTTCGACGCGGTCTACCGCGTCCATGCCGAAGGCGGCGAATTCGTCGTGGTCCCCGGGGAATAACTGGACGCGCCCCTCCGAACGCGATAGAAACGAGAGCGCTGGCCGTTCGGGCGGAGGAGATCTCATGCAGCGTGTGTTGTGGTCCTTGGCGATCCTGGGAATCGTGACCGTCGGCGTCCCCGCCGCGCGCGGCGAGGATCCGCCGAAGCGACGCGTCGTGGCCGGCAAGCACTATCAAGCAGGCGCGATCCACCGCGCCCTGTTCGGGGCGGACTATCGCGACCTGTGGGCCATGCCCGTGGAAGTGTCCGTGCTCGACCTGCAGCACTATGCGGGCGGGCTTCGCCCCGTTCGCCGCGTCGGGGGTCAGGAGACCAAGGGTCTCGCGCTCAAGGGCGCCGACGGCCGCGACTACACGTTCCGTGGCCTCGACAAGGACCCGAGCGAGGTCCTGCCCCCGGAGCTGCGCGAGAGCGTGGCCCGCAGCATCGTGCAGGACCAGATCGCTTCGAGCCATCCCGCGGGTTCGGTCGTCGTGGCGTCGTTGCTCGAGGCGGCGGGCGTGCTGCACTCCCCGTCGGAGCTGGTCGTGATGCCCGACGATCCCGCCCTGGGCGAGTTCCGCCCGGTGTTCGCGAACCTGGTGGGCACCATCGAGCTGTACCCGCGTCCGGTCGGCGGCGGCAATCCGGGGTTCGAAGGCGCGACCGAGGTCATCTACGGCGACGAGCTCTGGAAACGGATGCAGGCCTCGCCCGCCGACCGCATCGACGCGCGCGCCTTCCTCAAGGCGCGGCTCTTCGACGTCTTCATCGGCGATTGGGACCGGCACCGCGGCCAGTGGCGCTGGGCCAAGCTCCCGTCGTCGCCACTGTGGCAGCCCATCCCCGAGGACCGCGATCAGGCCTTCGTGCGCTTCGAGGGGCTCTTCCTCTCGATGTTCCGCAAGGGCCAGCCGCGCCTGGTGGTGTTCGGGCCGAGGTACTCCCCCATCGCGGGCGTGACGTTCAACGGCTGGGAAGTGGACCGGCGGCTCCTCACGGAGCTGGACCGGAGCGCGTGGGACGAGGTGGCGCGCGACCTGCGCGGCCGTCTGACCGACTCCGTCCTGCAGGCGGCGGTCGCGCGGCTGCCGGCGGAGTACCGGGCGAGCGATGGGGCGCGGCTGCTCGCCGGCCTCAAGGCCCGGCGGGATGCGATGACCGAGGAAGCGGTCCGCTACTACCGCCACCTCGCGGCCAAGGTGGACGTTTACGCGACCGACCGTGCCGATCGCGTCGAGCTGACCGGACTCGCCGGCGGCGCGCTCGAGGTGAAGATGTCCGAAGCCGCGGCGGGCAGCACGCCCTACTACCACCGCACGCTGCTTCCCGGCGACACGGAAGAAGTGCGCGTCCATCTCGGGGCCGGCGACGACCGCGTGATCGCGCAGGGAGCGTCCAGCCCGATCACCGTGCGCGTCATCGGCGACGCCGGCTGCGAAGCCGTGGACGTGACCGGCGGTGTCCACGTGCGCGTCTCCGACGCCGAGTCCTGCACCAAGGTGACCGGCGCTGCTTCCCTCGACCGGCGCACGTACGTTCCGCCCCCCGCGAACCCGCGCGCACCGTGGATCCCCCCGCGCGACTGGGGAAGTCTCACCACCAGCCTGCCCTGGGTGAGCTACGGCCCCGACCTGGGCGCTTTCCTGGGCGCGAGCGTGACGCGGGAGAGCTACGGATTCCGCAAGGACCCTTATGCCTCCCACCAGCGGCTGCGCGGCGGCTATGCGACCACGGCGCAGGCCGTGCGCTTCGACTACCAGGGCGATTTCCGCCACGAGAACTCCGGCACGCGCACCTCGATCTTCGCGCGTGCTTCAGGAATCGAGATCCTGCGCTTCTACGGCCTCGGCAACGAGACGTTGCGCCTGCCCTCCGACGACGCGCACAAGGTCAAGCAGCAGCAGTACCTGTTCGCGCCCGCCCTGGTGTTCGACCTCGGCCGCCGCGCCGATCTCACCGTCGGCCCCGTCGTCCAGTACTCCACGACCTCGCTGGAGGCGGGACGGCTCATCAGCGCGGTGCAGCCGTACGGGACCGAGGACTTCGGGCAGGTCGGCGGGCGCCTGGGCCTGTCCCTCGACCATCGCGACCGCCCCGGCTATCCGACGCGCGGCGCCCTCGTCCACGCGGAGGCGCGCGCGTTCCCGGGCGTCTGGGGCGTCCGCAGCACGTTCGGCGAGGTACACGGCGAGGCTTCCGCCTACCTCACTCCCGCCGTCGCTCCCCATCCCACGCTCGCGTTGCGCGTCGGGGGCAAGCGTGTCTGGGGTGACTATCCGTTCCACGAGGCCGCCTATATCGGCGGCCATACGACGGTGCGTGGATTCCGGGCGGAGCGGTTCGGCGGCGACGCCTCTCTCTACGGGAACGCCGAGCTGCGCCTCGCCCTGGGCCGGTTCATGGTCCTGCTGCCGGGCGAGTTCGGCATCTTCGGGCTGGCCGACGCCGGACGCGTGTTCCTCGAGGGCGAGTCCTCGCACAAGTGGCACACCGCGGCCGGCGGTGGCGTCTGGTTCTCGTTCCTCAGCCGGCGCAACACGCTCAGCCTGGCCGTGGCCACGAGCGAGGAGCGCACCGGGCTCTACGTCGACGCCGGCTTCATGTTCTGACGTCCAGGTATCGCGCCTCCAGTTCGCCGTATCGGCGCGCCATGTCGTCCCCGTCCGCAGCGGGCCTGGGCTCGAACCGGCGCGGCTGCATCCGGTCCGCACTACGGCCACCACTGATGGGTGTGGCTGCGACGTGCCGCCGCGCGTCCGCCAGCGACGCGAACCGCCCCGCCGTGACCGCTTGCACCAGCACGTTGCCGATCACGGTGGCTTCGACGGGACCGGCCACCACCGGCCGTCCGGTGGCATCCGCGGTGGCCTGGTTGAGGTAGTCGTTGCGGCCGCCCCCGCCCACGATCTGCAGGCCGGCGATCGTCTGGCCGGTCAGCACCTCGATCGCTCGTACCACCGAGGCATAGCGCAAGGCCAGCGAGTCCAGCACCACCCTGGCCATCGCCGCGGGCGCCGTGGGCGCGGCCTGGCCGCTCTCGCGCATCTGCTCGGCGAGGGCCGCCGTCATGCGCGGCGGGTTGAGCAGGCGCGCGTCGTCGGGAAAGATCAGCCCGGGCGATCGATCGAGCGCGGCCGCTGCCCCCAGCAGCGCGTCGTATCCGCTTGCCAGGCCCTCCTCGTCCCACTCCTTCCGGCACCGCTCGAGGATCCAGAGGCCCATGACGTTCTTGAGGAACCGGATCGTCCCGTAGACCCCGCCTTCGTTCGTGAAGTTCGCGCGCGCGACCTCCGCGTTCACGAGCGGGGCCGCGCGCTCGATCCCGACGAGCGACCAGGTGCCCGACGAGATGTAGGCCCAGCCTTCGGCCAGGGGCGCACCCGCCACCGCGCTGCCGGTGTCGTGGGTGGCAGGGGCGATCACGTGAACGCCGTCCAGGGTCAGCTCTCGCGCGCGGACCGGGGTGAGGGGGCCGAGGTCGCTCCCCGCGGGCACGATCTCGCCGAGCAGGTGGCCCGGCAGGTCGAGGCGTGCGACGAGGGGACGGTCCCAGTCCCTGCTCTCCGCGTCCACGAGCTGGGTGGTGGTCGCGTTGGTGTACTCGGTGACGGCGCGGCCGGTCAGCCGATGGTTCACGAGGTCCGGCATCATCAGGAGACGCCGGGCCTGCGAGGGTAGACCCTCGCGCGCGTGCGCGTCGAGCTGGAACAGCGTGTTGAAGTCGAGGAACTGGATGCCGGTGCGGCGGAAGATCTCGGCGCGCGGGACGCGCGCGCAGACGCGGGCGGGGACGCCCGCCGTCCGCGCGTCGCGGTAGCAGACGGGGTCCTCGAGAAGGCGCCCCTCCCCGTCGACGAGGCCGTAGTCCACGCCCCAGCTGTCGACCCCGATGCTCTGCACGGGACGTCCGAGCCCCCGCGCCCGCTCTCCCGCCGCGCGCAGGCCGGCACCGATCTCGCCGAAGATCCGCGCCGCGTCCCAGCGGAGGTGGCCGGCGACTTCGCGGGGCGGGTACTGGAACCGCTTCACCTCGTCGAGAAGAAGCTCTCCCGGCGCCACGCCCGCGAGGAAGACGCGCCCGCTCCCCGCGCCCAGGTCGACGGCGACGAAGAGGGGCTCGCTAGACAATTCCGGCGGCGACGCCGGCCCGCGCCGGCCGTTCCTCCGCCTTGCGCGCGCGGTATCCGCTGGCGCGGAACGTCCCGACGGGATCGATGGCGCCCCCCGAGCGCGCGCGGGCCATGGCCAGGATCGGGGCCACGTCGGTGTTGAACGCCTGCTTGAGAGTGCCCAGGGCCATGAGCGCGTCGCATCTCTCCTGCGCGTCAAGCAGCGCCTCGCGGTCCACGAGGTGGGCCTGCACATAGGCGCGCAGCAGCTCGACCGCGCTCACCATCAGCGACTCCGCGGGATCGGTCACGTTGTGCGACTGGTCGAGCATGTAGGCGGGACGGAACTCCTTCACCGCGTCCCGCTCCGCGTCGACCAGCTCGTTGAAGATCAGGAAGAGCTGGAAGGGCTTGATGGAGCCGGCGTCGAGGTCGTCGTCGCCGTACTTGCTGTCGTTGAAGTGGAAGCCGGCCAGCTTCCCGAACTGGATCAGCCGGGCCACGATCATCTCGATGTTCACGTTGGGAGCGTGGTGGCCGAGGTCCACCAGGCAGAAGGCCTTGGGTCCCAGCTCGCGCGCGCAGTGATAGCTGACGCCCCAGTCGTTGATGACGGTCGAGTAGAACGCGGGCTCGTAGAGCTTGTGCTCCATGAACACGCGCCAGTCGTCGGGGAGCGCGGCGTAGATCGGGCGCATGCTCTCGAGGTAGCGGTCGAGGGCGCGGCGGAAGTGCATCTGGCCGGGGAAGTTCCCGCCGTCCCCGATCCAGACCGTGTGCGCCTTCGACCCCAGGGTGCGGCCGATCTCGATGCATTCCAGGTTGTGGGCGATGGCCTGCTCGCGCACCGCCCGGTCGGGATGGGTGAGGCTGCCGAACTTGTACGAGTGCTTCTGATCGGCCTGGTCCTGGAAGGTGTTCGAGTTCATGGCGTCGAAGTGCAGCCCGCGCTGCTTCGCGAAGCGCCGCAGCTCGGCCGCGCTCTCCGGCTTGTCCCACGGGATGTGCAGCGACACCGCGGGCGTGGAGCGGACGAGCTTGAAGACGGTGCCGCAGTCCTCCAGCTTCTCGAAGACGTCGCGCGGCTCACCAGGGCCGGGGAAGCGCGCGAAGCGCGTGCCCCCCGTGCCGAGTCCCCACGAGGGCACCGCCACCTGGAACGCCTGGGCCCGCTTCACGAGGTCCTCGATCTCCACGCCGCGGCGGCGCAGCACGCGGCCGAGGTGCTCGTAGTCCTCGTCGAGCCAGGCCTTGCCCTTGCCGTTCTCTTCCGCGATGAGCCCGTCGCCGATCTCGAAATGCGTCATGGCGCGTCCTCCGCCCTCAGCGCAGGAACCCGTCCTGCAGGCCGCCGTCGACCGGGATCACGTGCCCGGTGGTCTTGGAGAGCCGCCGCGAGAGCAGGAGGAAGATCGCTTCCGCCTGGTCCTCGGGCTCGATCGGGGTTTGCGTCAGCGACCGCTTCGCGTAGAACGCGGCCAGCTTGTCGCGCAGGCTCTCCGTCGTCTCGTCCTCGCGGAACGGGATCGCGTACTTCGCGAGGGAAGCGATCACGCGCTCGCGGGGGAACATCGTGCTCCCCTTCACCACCGTGGCCGGCGCCACCGCGTTGACGCGGACGAGCGGGGCCATCTCGACCGCCAGCTCGCGCACGAGATGGTTGGCCGCCGCCTTGCTCGTGTCGTAGGCCAGGCTTCCCTTCTTGGCCACTACCGCGTTCGCGCTGGTGGTCAGCACGACGCTCGCGGGCAGGCCCTGCTTCTCGAAGACCCGGTGCGCCTCGTCGGCCACGATGTAGGCGCCGGTGACGTTGACGCCGAAGGTGAGCCCCCACTGGCGGTCGTCGATGCGCCCGCTCGTATCCGGGGCCACGAACACGCCGGCCGTCACCACCACCGCGTCCACTCCGCCGTAGGCGAGGGCGGCGTCTTCGAACAGCCGGGTCACGCTCGCGCGGTCGGTGATGTCGCAGCCGAGGCCGATGGCGGGACCGCAATTGCTGATCCCCGATCCGCCCACGCCGATTCCCGGCCCGTAGCGGTCCACGATCTCCTGGGCCGTCGCCTTGGCCCCCGTCTCATCGCGATCGACGCAGACGATGTGCGCCCCCTCGCGCACCAGACGGTGCGCGGTGGCCTTGCCGATGCCGGCGCCCGCGCCGACCACCACGATGACCTGGCGGTCCAGCTCCTTCTCCGGAGGCATGCGCCGCAGCTTCGCCTCCTCGAGCGGCCAGTACTCGATGTCGAAGGCTTCCTGCTCGTCCATGGCCTCGTAGCGGTCGATGGCCTCCGCCCCGCGCATGACCTCGATCGCGCACTTGTAGAACTCGGCGGTCACGCGCGACTCGCTCTTGTTCTTCCCGAAGGCGAACATGCCCAGGCCGGGCACGAGGACGACGGTGGGACTGGGGTCGCGCATGGCCGGCGAGTCCGGGCGGCGGCAGCGCTCGTAGTAGGCCTGGTAGTCCTTGCGATACTGGTCGAGCCCATGGGTCAGCGCGGCCTTCAGCGCTTCGATGTCTCCGCTCGCGGGATCCCACTCCGCGAACAGGGGTCGGATCTTGGTCCGCAGGAAGTGGTCCGGGCACGACGTGCCCAGCGCGGCCAGGCGCGGGCCGTCGTGGCTGCCCACGAAGCGCAGCATCTTCTCGTCGTCCTGCACGGTGCCGACCACGCGCCGTGCCGCGGAGAGCCGCCCGCGCAGCCAGGGGAGGATCTCCACCTGGAGGCGACGCCGCTCGGCGTCGGGAAGGGCGGCGTGCTTGCGTCCGCCGAACGTCTTCTCGCCCCTATCGCGCGCCTCGATGTAGTGGGCGGCCCGGTCCACGATCTCCAGGGCCGTCTCGTAGCAGGTCTTGTCGTCGTCGCTCCAGGAGCTCATGCCGTGGTGGCCCAGCAGCACGCCTCGCGCCTTCGGCTTCTCCGCGATGAGCCGCTCGATGAGGAGGCCGATGTCGAACCCCGGCCGCTGCCACGGCACGTAGACGAGCTCGTCGCCGTAGATCTCGCGGGTGAGCTTCTGCTGGTTCACGGAAGCGGCCACCGCGATGACCGCGTTGGGGTGGAGGTGGTCCACGTGGCGGAAGGGGACGAGCGTGTGGAGCGGCGTGTCGATGGAGCAGGCCCGCGGGTTGAGGTTGAAGACGCAGTGCGCGTACATCGGGTACATCGCGTCCTCGATCCCGGTCTTCGGTCCACGTTGGGGATGGCCCTGGTAGAGCGACTTCATGGACCGGACCTTCTCGAGGTAGAGCGACGCGAACCCATCGGCCTTGGCCGTGCGCAGGTCGCCGCCGGAGCCCTTCACCCAGAGCACCTCGACGTCCGCGCCGGTGAGGGGGTCCTTCTCGATCAGCTTCGACGAGGTGTTCCCGCCGCCGGTGTTGGTGAGCGTGAGGTCCTCGCCGAGCTTGTTGGAGCGATAGACGAGCCGGTCCAGGCCCTGGAGCTTCGCCGCCTCCTCCTCCCGCCACCGGCTCTTCACGCGGCTGGCCGCGCCTGCCTGTTCCCCCATCGCTCGTCTACCTCTCGGCCACGATCCGTGGCACGGAGAGTATCCCCGATGGCAGGGGGCGCAGTCCTTCGAGGTCCTGAAGACGGAAGCGCTGGCCGTAGCGCTCGACCAGGGCGTCCGTGTCCGGCAGGTGCCCGCCTTCGGCCAGCCGGTTGATCGCGGTGTTGTAGACGTCGATCCGGATCTCGTTGGGGCCGTCACGCAGCAGGGCCGTGAATTCCACGCGATACGGAGGGCCCCACACCGATCCCGCGCGGCGGCCGTTCACGAAGACGGTCGCGGCCTCGCGGATGGGAGGCGCGACGAGGGCCGCGAACGAGTTGCCGCGCAGCGTCCCGCTGGGGAGGGGCTCGGGCTCGATGGCCCGCGCGTCTCCGAAGTCGAGGAACACGCGGGCGCCCGGCG
>DASTLK010000562.1:0-2086 GCA_035715025.1 Vicinamibacteria bacterium | reverse complement strand
GCGCTCGACCGCCACCGCCGCGTAGTTCGCGAGCGCGGTCAGGAGGTCGAGATCGTTCAGGGTGAAGCAGTTCGCCAGCATCGGAGAGTCCACGTGGATGATCCCGATGACGTGCGCCTGGTTCCAGAGGGGCGCGCACATGGCGCTGCGAATGCCGTGGAAGCGGATGGAATCTCCGGCCCCGAAGCGGGGGTCGACCATGGCGTCCGAGGTCAGGATCGAGACGCGATCCTTGGTGACGCGGTCGGCGATGGTCTTCGAGATCGAGATCTTGCCTTCGTCCGCCGAGTTGGAGTTGCGGTGCTTGACGACCATCGGGATGAGCTTGTCCGAGCTGTCGTCGCTGAGCATGAGGAACCCGCGGTCGGCCGGGATGTGCTCGAACACGATGTCCATGACCTGCTGCAGGACCTCTTCCACCGGCCGCACCGCGATCAGCGTCTCCGCGACCTTGGTCAGGACCTTGAGGATCCGGTTCGCCTTCTCGACGTCCTGGACGTGAGCGTCGGGGGCCGACTTCTTCTCCGCCAGACCCACCGCTTCGCGCTGGCCAGTATCGGAGAGGAGCTTGCTCAGCTCGCCGACGCTGCGGATGATCGTGCCCGCCTCTTCGGAGAGGGGCTTGGCCTCGTCGAGCACGACCTTGCCTTCGAGGGTCTTGCTGAAGGCGATCTGGAACTTGCCGAGGAGGATCCGGTCGCCGTCCTTGAGGGGGGCTTCCACCACGGGCACGCCGTTGACCTGGGTGCCGTTCTTGGACTTGAGGTCCTGGATCCGCACGCCCTCCTCGTCGGCGACGAGCCGGGCGTGGGTGCGCGAGATGCCGAAGTCCTTGAGGACGATCTGGCAATCGGGCGAGCGACCGATGGTGACTTCGCCCTCGGTGAACGTGTAGGCCTGCGGGGTGTCTCCGTCCTGATAGATGAGCCGGTACATTCAGCTTCGCCGCTGGCGGCCCGCCCGCCCCGCTGCGGGTCCTAAGTTTACTCCCTTTTGAGCGTCCGCAACATCAGCTCGTCCACCCCTTCGCGCGGCGGCTTGCCCTCGTAGAGCACGGCCCGCATCTGCCGCGCGATGGGCATCTCCACGCCGGCCGTGCGGGCCAGATCGCAGGCCGCCTGCGTGGTGCGGACGCCCTCCGCGACCATGTGCAGCTCGGCCAGGGCCTGCGCGACCGCGTGGCCGGCGCCGAGGGCCTGACCGAGGCGCCGGTTGCGGGAGAGCGCACCCGTGCAGGTGAGGACGAGGTCGCCAAGCCCGGCCAGGCCGGACAGCGTGTCCGGACGGGCGCCCAGGGCCACCGCGAGGCGGCTCATCTCGGCAAGCCCCCGGGTGACGAGCGCGGCCACCGTGTTGTGTCCGTAACCGAGGCCGTCCACGATGCCGGCGGCGATGGCGATCACGTTCTTGAGCGAGCCGCCCAGCTCGACTCCGATCACGTCGTCGCTCGAGTAGGCGCGAAAGCTCCGGCTCGAGAGCGCGCGCTGCACCACCTCCGCCACCGCGAGCTCGGCGGAGGCCACCACCACCGTCGTCGGCTGGCCCTGCGCCACTTCCAGCGCGAAGGAGGGGCCGGAGAGGACGGCGACGGGATGGCCGGGCGCTTCCTCCGCCGCCACCTCGCTCATGCGACGCAGCGTGCCCAGCTCGAGCCCCTTCGTCGCGGAGACGAGCGTCGTGCCCGCGGCCAGATGGGGCCGGAGGGCCCGGACGGCCTCCCGGCAGAACTGGGAGGGGACAGCGACGATCGCGATCTCCGCGTCCCGCAGGGCGACGGCGAGGTCGCTGGTCGCGCTCACCCCCGGGAGGGCGACCCCGGGCAGATAGCGCGCGTTCTCGCGCCCCTGGGCGATCTCGCGCGCCCGCGCGGCATCCCGGACCCACAGGCGTACCGCGTGCGTGCTGCGCGCGAGGTGGGCGGCCAGCGCCGTTCCCCACGACCCGGCGCCGATCACGGCCACGTTCACGGCCTGCCTCCCGCGCGCGCGCCCAGGCGCCGCTCGGTTCCGGCGGCGATCCGCCGCACGTTCTCGCGGTGCTTCCAGACGATGAGCGCGGCGGCCAGGGTGGCGGCGGCGCACGACGG
>DASTLK010000561.1:0-2281 GCA_035715025.1 Vicinamibacteria bacterium | reverse complement strand
AGGACCGCGTAGGCGCAAGCCGCGGCCGAGGCCTCCACGATCGACACCTTGCCGCTCGCGAAGAGCGCGATGATGAGGAGGGGGAGGCTCAGCTCCCACTTGGCCGCCCACATCCCGCGCAGCGCTTCCCCGCCGGAGAAGGGTTCGCGCCGTCCCCCCGAGCGCACGCCCACGCGCACGCCGTACGCGCAGGCGAGGGCGACGAGCAGGAGGCCGGGCAGGAGGCCGGCCAGGTACAGCTCGTCCGCGGGCACGCCGGCCACGATGGCGTACAGGATCACGGGCAGGCTCGGGGGGAAGAGCAGGCCGAGGCTTCCGGACGCGGTCACCAGCCCGAGCGAGAAGCCTTCCGGATAGCCGGCCTTGGCCAGCATGGGCAGCATGAGGCCCCCGAGGGCCATGATGGTGAGCCCCGAGCCGCCGGTGCCGGTCGTGAACGCGGCGCAGGCCACGGCCACGACGATCGCGATGCCGCCCGGCATCCAGCCGAAGAGCCCCTCGAAGCACCGCAGGAGGCGCGCCGACGATTGTCCCGCCGCCAGCACGAAGCCCGCGGTGGTCAGGAGGGGGATGGCGGGGATGGTGGGCGAAGCGATGAGCCGGTAGACCTCGGCCGACACCGCGCCGATCGGCGTCCCGTCCTTGAAGAAGAAGAGGAGGGCGAGGCCCCCCATGGCCACGAACACGGGCGCGCCCAGCAGCGCTCCGGCGAGGATGAGGGCGGAGACCGGCCACACCAGCGACCCGCGGCCAATCGCCCATTGCGCGGGCCCGTCCGGAGGCGGGATCACGCCCATCGAAAAGGCAGCCGCGATGGCGAACAGCGCCAGCGCGCGGCCGCGCCATCCCCACGGCGCCGTCCAGGCGAACCAGGCGGCCATCAGCGCGAGGGTCACCGGGATCACGCACTCGCTCGCCCATTCGGGAATGCCCGCGCCCAGGATCTTGCCCTGCTCGCGGTTGGCGCGGATCAGCTCCACGCCGGAATACGCGAGCACCGCGAGCACGGACGCGGCCACGCAGGCGGCGAGCAATCCCGCGATCCGCCGCGCGCGGTCGCTTCGGAGCAGCTCCGCGGTGGAGAGGGTGAGGTGCGTGCGATGGCGCGTGGCCACCAGTCCGCCCACGAACGTGAGCCAGAGCGTGACCTGCTGCAGGTAGGCGGCGGAGCCGGAGATGTGGAAGCCCAGCGGCCGTCCCACGGCGTCGGAGAGAGGGAGGAGCGTGGCCAGGGCGAGGGCGACGACGAGCACCCATCCGTCGGCGCCGACACGCCTGCCCGTCACGGCTGCGTTTTCGGTCACGCGCCCGCCGTCTCGCGCGGCCGCAGCGCCGTCAGCATCATCCCGACGACGAACACGGTGAGAGCTCCCACGACGTTGTACCAGAGGAAGTGCACGGACGTGTACGTCGCGACCAGCCACACCGTCGCCATGCCCGCGATCAGGCCCCAGAAGGCGCCGAGCGCGGACGCCCGCTGCGTGAGCACCGCGAGCCCGAACACGCCCAGGATCGAGCCGTAGAAGTAGGAGCCGAAGCGGTTCACCACCTCGATCGCGGAGCCCAGGCGGCCGGCCTGCAGCGCAACCAGGCAGGCGAAGGCGCCCCAGAACGCGGTCAAGACGCGCGAAACGAAGAGGTCATGGGCGTCCGTGCCCCCCACGCGGACGAAGCGCTTGTAGAAGTCCACCATGGTCGCGGTGGCCAGCGAGTTGAACTCTCCGGAGAGCGTGGACATCGCGGCCGCGAAGATCACGGCGATGACCAGCCCGGCCAGCCCGCGGGGCAGGTACGTGAGTATGTAGGTCGGAAAGATGTAGTTGGTATCCGAGTACCCGGCCGCCTTGATTCCCAAGACTCGCATCAGCCACGCCACGATCCTCGACGGAGCCGCTTCTGTGGGCTTCACCGCCTCCAGCAGCTTGATGGCCTGCCTCCGAGCCTGATCCAGGGAGGCATTCGCCTGGCGATACGATTCGGCGTCCGCCTCATCGCGCGTACGCGCATAGGTCTCGGCGGCGACACGGCGCACTTCCTGTGCGGCCTCGAATCGCGCTTTCACCTGCGCGAGCTCGGCGGGCGGAGCGAGACGCTCCAGCTTCGCGAGCTCGACCCGGTTCCACAACAGCGGCGGCTGGTGGAAGTGGTAGAAGACGAACACGAGCACGCCCGTCAGCAGGATCAGGAACTGCATCGGGACCTTGAGGAACGCGTTGAAGAGCAGGGAGAGGCGGCTCTGGGCCAGCGAGCTTCCGGAGAGGTAGCGCTGGACCTGGCTCTG
>DASTLK010000560.1:0-2781 GCA_035715025.1 Vicinamibacteria bacterium | reverse complement strand
AGCCCGCGCTGCTGATCGCGCTCACGGGGGAGGAGCTGGGCCGAAGCCAATGGCTGGGACCCGGCGACAAGCGCGTCGTCCGTAACCGCGAGGCGTTCCCGGCGGAGTTCCTGGTCTTCGAGTTCAAAGGCGCCGAGCGCTGACGCTCAGCGGCGATCGTCGTCCTCGTCCGCGCCCTGCTCGTCCTCGTCCGCGCCGATCGGCCGCACGAAGGCGGCGCGCACGGGCGGCGGCATCGTCGCCTGCGCGCCGCGCACGGCCCTCCACACGATCTCGTTGAGCTCGAGGTCCGGGGCGCGGTCGGGCTCGGAGAAGTCCATGGCCATGGACGCCGCCGCCCCAGGCGCGGACGCGTCGTTCCGCTCGTCCAGGCGGACGCGCGCCGGGCGGTGCGTGTACGGCGTGAAGACGGGCGAGGTCTGGAAGGAGCGGTATATCGGGGCCGCGGCCGCGTCGTACTGGCTCATGGGGGGCAGGCCCAGGATGAGCTCGATCGTGCGCAGCATTCCCGACGTGGTGTACAGCGTGCTGTCCACCGCCCCCCGGCGCACGTAGGGGCTGGCCACGAACGCCACCGACCGGTGCGCATCGACATGATCGGGCCCGTTCTGCGCGTCGTCCTCCAGCACGAAGATGGCGGACTGCTTCCAGTACGAGCTGCGGGTGATGGTGTCCACGAGGCGGCCGAGGGCGAGGTCGTTCTCCGCGATCATCGCCGTCGGGGTGGGATACGCCGGGTTCGTGCCCGACGTGTGGTCGTTGCCGAGGCGGATGATGGAGAGCGCGGGCAGGTCGCCGCTCTTCTCGTACTCGGCGAACTCCCTCTGCCAGACGTCCACGCGCTGGTTGTCGGGAATGCTCAGGTCCCAGGGCGGGTAGGTCGGGCTCACCAGGCCGCGGAGCCCGGGCACGGTGGCCTCGATCGGACCCGCTCCACCGGCGCGGGTTGCTTCCGCGGCCTGGGCGTGCCGGCCCTCGTCCCGCGTCGCGAACTCGCCGTAGCTGCGCACGGTCTTGCCCGCGCGCTTGGCCGCGTCCCAGATGTAGCCGTGCTCCGGGGCGGTGACGTTGCCATAGGGGTTGCGCTGTGTCCCGCCGCCTTCGCTCAGGTACTTTCCCCCGCGATGGGCGTAGTTCATCGGCCAGACCTTGTTGACGAAGTCGGTCGCGTAGGCCGCGGTCGAGAAGGCGTGCCCGCTGTAGCTGACCTCGGCGTCCACGTAGAAGTTGTCGAGCAGCACGAACTCGCGGGCCAGGGCGTGCGCGTTGGGCGTCGCCTCCTCGCCGAACAGGCACAGGGTGGGATCGCCGTTGCCCTTTTCCAGGTCGCCCAGGATCTGGTCGTAGGTCCGGTTCTCGCGGATGACGTAGAAGACGTGCTTGATGGGCGAGAGATCGCCGACCTTGCCGGGGATGGGCGACCCCGCCGGCGCCTGGGCCGGCGCGAGCCGTGCGGCGTCGGTGTAGGGCGTGAGCGCGAGGACCGTCTTCGTGTAGGCGGCGAGCTGCGCGGCGTCGGGAACGGGCACCACCGACAGCGAGCCCTGGAGCATCGAGCCCGTGAACTGTCCTGGGGTCGTCGTCACCCCGGGCTGGGGGCCGCGGGGGTTGGCCATCGACGTGAGGCCCTTGCCGCTCAGGACGTAGATGCGCTCGCCGTCACGACTGAACTGCACGGCCGTCGGGTACCAGCCGGTCGGGATGAATCCCTTCACGACGCTCGCGCCGGGCCGGCGGACGTCGACCACCGCGACGGCGTTGTTGTCGGCGCTGGCCACGAGCAGGGTCTCGCCGTCGGATGACAGCCCGAGACCGTTGGGCGTGCTGCCCGCGGGGGCACCGGGATAGAGGGCAACCGAGATCTGCTCCCGCGCCGTCTGCGTCGCGAGGTCGACGACCCACACCGCGTTCGTGTTCGCGCAGGCCACGAACAGCCGCGTGCCGTCCTTCGACAGCACCATCGCGCTTGGATGCTCGCCGACCGCGATCGTGCCTCGTGGCTCGAGAGTGACGGGATCGAAGGCGAGCACCTTCGCTCCGCCCCAGAGCGAGACGTAGAGGGTGCGCCCGTCGGGTGTGACCAGGGCCGTGTAGCCTTCGGCGGGAAGCTCCACCTGAGTGACGACCGGCATGCCTTCGCTGCCCAGCGTGATCGCGGAGAGCAGCTCGCCCAGGGCGTGTACGGCGAACACGCGCGATCCATCCGGAGAGACGGCGACCCCGGCCACGAAGCTTTCGCTCGTCGGACGCTTGAGGTCGATGCGGGGGCCCGGGGTGAGGACGCCGCTGGCCTCCCAGAGGAGCTCGCGCACGCTGCTCTCCCCCGCTCCCGACGAGAACAGGCGTTTGCCGTCCGGGTGCCAGGCGAGCCCCAGCCAGGCGTTGTCGAGAGGGAGGCGGCTCTTCACGTTCAGGCGCGCGACGTCCACCACCGTGAGCGTCGGCTTCGCGTAGCCGTCGTTGCTCACGATCAGGTAGCGGCCGTCCGGCGACTCCACCATGGCCAGGGGAAGGTCGCCGACGGTGACGTGCCGTCCGGCCGGCGCGATGCGCCAGCCGTTCGGCAGGAGCGTCGTCCCGCCGCCTAGCGCGCCCGGGCGGGCGGGCGGCTCGTTCGCGCGCGGCGCGGTGGCCGCAGGGGCGAGGACGGGAATCGAGAAGATCAGGACGGCGAGCAGGGACGGCCGTGGCCTCGTCGCGTGGATCATGTCGTTCATCCCTCGGGCGCCGGATCTTATATCGTATGCGCCTGGAGGCCAGCGGCATGTACTTCGAGCAGTT
>DASTLK010000559.1:0-3659 GCA_035715025.1 Vicinamibacteria bacterium | reverse complement strand
CACGAAGGCGGGGTAGCGGCCGAGCAGGAGATCGCGCGGCACCTCGAAGGCCTCGCGCGCCTGCCGCCCGAGCTTCCTCAGCGGCACCGCACCCTCCTCCGCCGACGGGTCATTACTGCAGACCTCGTTCGGTGAGGACCTCGTCGTAGAGCGCTTCCATCCCCGCCACGCACGTACGGATATCGTAACGGGTGGACGCCTTGCGGGCGTTGTCGGCCAGGGAGCGGCGCAAGGTCGCGTCGTCCACCACGCGCCCGAGCGCGGCGGCCAGGGCCGGCGAGTCGCGCGGGGGCACGAGGAGGGCGGTCACGCCGTCTTCGAGCACCTCGCGACAGCCGTCCACCGCGGTGGAGACGATCGCCTTGCCGGCGGCCATGGCCTCGAACAGCGCGAGGGGCGTCCCCTCGTACGTGGACGAGATGGCGAAGACGTCGATGGCCCCCAGAAGGGCGGGGACGTCCGCGCGATGGCCGGCGAACGTGATGCGGGAGGCCAGGCCCAGGGAGGCGGCCTGCGTCTTCAAGGCGTCCATCTGGTCGCCGTCGCCGACGATCACGAGGTGCGCCTTCGGCCGGGAGGGGAGCAGCGCGGCCGCGGCCTCCACCAGGTAGCGGTGGCCCTTCTGCTCGTTCAGGCGGCCGATGGTGCCGACCAGGAGCGCATCGTCGGCCACGCCCAGGGATCGCCGGGCCGAACGCGCGACGTCCGGAGCCACGGGCGCGAACTCGTCGAGGGGCGCCCCGTTCCAGATGAGGCGCACGCGACCGGCGGGCACGTGGCGCTGGCGAATCAGGAAGTCGCGCGTGGAGGCGCTCACCGCGATGGCGCGATCGGTCAGTCCGGACAGCAGGCGATCGGCCACACGCTGGTAGGCGGGCATGCGCGGATCCGCGAAGTGCTCGTGCAGGACGAGCGCGGCGCCCAGGCGCCGGGCGGCCAGCCGTCCGAAGTCGGCGGCGGCGTAGCCGTGGACGTGCAGGATGCGCGCGCGGCGCTCGCGTCCGACGCGTACGAGGTCGGTCAGGATGCGGGGGTCGAACCGTCCCCGTCCGAGGTTGTGGACGGGAATGCCCTGCTCGCCCAGCCATTGCGTGGCCGGCTCCGCCTGCTTGAGCCCGACCAGGGAGGGGGCAAAGCGGGGGCCGTAGCGCGGGAACCACCAGGAGAACAGGCGCGAGACGCCGTGGATGCTCGACCCGGCCACGCCGAACTTGTCGCAGACGTGGAGGACGGGGATCGCGCCCGTGCTCATGCTCCCGGCGGAGGGGCGGGGGCCGGGGCCGCTTCCCGCGCCGTCCACACGATCGCGCCGGAGAGGGACATCAGCACGATGAGCCCCGCGCCGACGAGGCTGAAAGCCAGAGCGCTATCCCGGCCCAGGCCGACCTGCCGGAAGTACAGGATGAACACGCTCTCGCGGATGCCCCAGCCGTTGAACGAGATCGGCACCGTCTGCACGAGCGTGCACAGCGGGACCATCAGGAAGCAGGCGGAGAGGGGGAGCGGGATGCGGAGCGCGCGCGCCACCGTGAAGTAGTAATAGACCACGATGGCCTGCAGCGCGACGCTGCCGAGGAAGGCCATCCACACCGCGTGCATCTGCGCGCGGTAGACGTGCACCGCGGACTGCACGGTCTCGAAGCGCTTGAGGGCCCAGGGCAGCCGGGTCAGGCCCGAGGCGCTCACGACGCGACGGGCGATGCCGGGCCGGAAGAAGACGTAGGCGAGGCCGCCGAACACCAGGCCCAGCGCGAGCAGGACGGAGCGGGCCCCGGCCAGCTCGCGCACCATCGGTCCTCCGGTCAGGAAGGCCACCAGGGCCAGCACGTACAGCGCGCCCAGCCCGAGGATGCGGTCGATCGCCACCACGGCCAGCGAAGTCGTCGTCGATCCGGTCAGGCGCGAGCTGTCGCGCACGCGCACGACGTCGCCGCCGATGTTGCTGGGGAGGAAGTTGTTGAAGAAAGTCGCGACCAGGTACGACCCGGAGAGATGGGCCAGGGGAATCGTGTAGCCCTGCGCCTCCAAAAGGACACGCCAGCGCCAGGTCGAGATGGCGAGGATCGCGGCGTAGAGGGCCATGGCCAGGGCGAGCAGGAACGTGTCGCCCGCGCGGACGCGCCGCTGCAGCGCGTCGAGGTCGGTCGTGGACAGCAGGTAGCCGAGGAGGGCGATGCTGACCGCGATCTTGGCGACGAGGAGGGCGGAGCGCTTCAATTGCGTCCACCCAGGATCTCGACGGCGTCGATGTCGGCTCCCTCCGTCACCGTCCCCCTGGCCAGGCAGGGAAAGATCTCGCCGTCCTCGACCTTCAGGTAACGGGCGCTGGCGACGCCGCCGTCGTGGAGATCGAAATCGCAGTGGTTGGAGAACACGCCGCCGCCGGTGCGTGTCCCGCAGGGCACGCGCAGGCCCACGAGCGTGAACGGACCTTGCGGGCTCGCGGACGCGTAGAGGGTGACGGGCTCGCCGGCGCCGGAGACGGTCTGGTACACGCGGACGTCGGGGCCGTCGCCGTCGGTAAAGGTGACGCCCATGTCCACGGTGACGTAACCGCCCTGGCCGAGGCTGATGAAGCCGAGGTAGTTGTCCTGGCCGCCGAGGTTGACGGCGTCGGGCGGGCCCAGCACTTCGTTCGGATCGACGTACTTGTTGCTCGCCAGCGAACACGCGGGCATCCACCAGTCCACGATCGACTGGGCGTAGACGGCGGCGGCGCGGGCCGGCGCCGCCTGCGCGCTCGCCTGGGCCATCGGATCGAAGCAGGCCCCGAGCGCGCGCCGTCCCTCCGCACTCGCCAGACGCGCGAGCAGGTGGGCAGCGGACGCGCGACGCGGCGAGGCGGCGATGAGCGCGGCGGTGGCCACCAGCGGGCGCACCGCCGACGCGCGCCGCTCCCCGGCCCCGGCCAGGGAGCGCGGCACCAGCGCGTAGCGCGCGCGCCGCAGCGCACCGGCATCGTCCGTGACGGTGAGACGTCCGGCGGCCAGCGACCCCAGGGACGCGCGGGCCTCGCGCCCGGCCCGGCCCCCGAGGACGGACACCGGCTCCGTCGCGAACGCGCTGACGGATCCGTGCGGCGCGCCCTCCGGCACGACCGTCACCCAGGGAATCTCGCCCAGGTCCACCGCGCTGGCTACCTCGGCCGTCCCGCTTTCGAGGAGCCGCGTCATCTCGACGTCGTCTCCGACCACGAGGTCGGCGTCCTCCGAAGGATCGGGATCGGCGGTCGTGAGCACGACGGGCACGCCGGCGGCGCGTGCCGCGGCCTCCAGCGCCGGCGCCAGGCAGGCCGCGAAGGCCGCGCTGGCGCGGACGCGCACGGCCTCGGGGGCGGCCGCGGAGGAAGGGCGCACGTCGGCGTGTCCCACGAGCAGCAGGGCGGCGCCGGCGAAGGGCAACGGCCGGAAGCGCGTCATCGCGTCCGGAGGCTCAGCGTGTGATCGGCCGCGTTGCAGGTTCCGAGATCTCCCTCGAAGCCTTCGTTGGCGGGGGCGAGGGCGAGGTAACCGGCCAGCGTTCCCGTCAGCACCTGGCCACGTGAGTCGGCCGCACGCAGGACCGGACCCGCGGCGATCGCGTGTATCCAGACGCGTTGGTGCTCCTCGGAGACGGCGCCGGCGGGGTCGTTCGTCGTTCCCAGCCCGCCATGGATCGCA
>DASTLK010000558.1:0-3103 GCA_035715025.1 Vicinamibacteria bacterium | reverse complement strand
CCGTGGTGGCAGGCCTCTATCTGTTAACCGAGTCGACCGATGGCGGCGGGCGCGATCGTCGATCGCGCCCTCACCCTGCTCCTCGAGAAGGTCGAGAGGACCAAGCTTGGGGGGGTAGCGAAGCCGCGGCCGTCTCGCTCTATCCGTCCCGGGACGGATAGGGAGCTTCGAACACCCGTTCTCCCTTCGCGGGATATGCCGAGGCACGTGAAACGAGGGGGCTCGGCGTGATGTCAATCTCGGGCGGAAGGGAACCGAAAGATATCGATCGACACGGTTAACAGATTGAGGTTGTGGCCAGGTCGGCTGCCATCAGGAACGGCCATCAGGAACGGACGCCAGGTCGGGCCTTAGCCCCAGAACCCGACTGCGCGCGCGATACGCCCATCCGGCGCGAGATCGAACACGTTCGTGCCCCGGCCGCGCGGCGCGCCATCGGGCCCCTTGGCCGCCCACTCCACGATCGCGGTGCCCTGGCACTGCCGCACGTCGCCGATGCGCTCGAGAACGACACCGGGCATGTGCATCTGCGCTGCGGAGAGATGGGCCACGAGATCCTCGATCCCCGCCGTGCAGGAGAACGCGTCCGCAAAGGTCACGTCGTCGGTGGCGATCGTCGCGAGGGCGGTCCGACGGCGGGCCTCGTCCTTCTCCGACCAGGCGGCGAAGAACGCGTCCACGGCCTGGGCGAGGCCGGCGCTGAGCGCGCCGGTCACGACGTTCGCGAAGACGGCGAGCTGATACCTCCAGCCCTGGACATGGTGGTCGCGCGCGGCCGCATCTGGCAGCTCGTGGCGCAGGTGAAGGAACGTCCCGCCCTTTCGTTCCTGGAGGGTGACGACGACGCGCGAGCCGCCCGGCCGCACGGGCTTGGCCGGGTCCTCGTAGCCGTAGGTGAACACGATGCGCTCGGGGGGCGCGACTTCGACCACTTCTCCCGACGCGAGCACTCCGTTGGGATAACGGATGCGCAGGGGGCCGCCAGGCCGGGCGTCGATGGTGGATCCGGCGCCCCACCAGGCCGCGAACCGCTCGCTGTCGGTGAAATAGCGGAACACCGTGTCGCGCGGGGCGCGGATGAGGACGGTACGCTCCAGGACGTGCTCGAGTGCGATCATCTTCTCCTCCTTCGTGCCGGCCGGCGCCGGTGTCCCGGTCTCGGTCCCCGGCGGCTCTCCTCCAGCTCCGCGCGCAGCTTCAGCCGGTAGAGCGCGTCGTCCCACATCGATTCGAGCCACTGCGCCAGCGGACCCAGATCGTCCTTCCGCGCGGCGTAGAAGCGCTGGCGGCCCTGGCGCCGGCTGCGCAGGAGGGCAGCGTCCTCGAGCCGCCGGAGGTGCTGCGACACCGCCCCGAAAGTCACGTCGCCCAGGGCGCGGTGGATCTCGCCCGCGCTGCGCTCGCCCTCCCACACCAGGCGGAGGATCTCGCGCCGCCGGGGCGTTCCCAGGGTCTGGATCACCGAGGCCATGAGCACAATTTAGCAAAAACTAAAATGTTGTCAAGGCCATTTCCCGGATCCCTGGCCGGAGGCGACGCGATGGGAGACGCGTTGACACCCCCGCCCGCGCCCCCCAAGATCCTCCGCGGTGACCACCCTGCCCCCCGATCCCGACCTCGACCCCATCACGCGCTTCCAGCAGCTCTTCGTCCGCGCCGCGGCCAGCGAGCCGGACGCGACCGCGGTCGCCCTCGCCACCGCCGACGCCTCCGGCGCGCCCTCGGTCCGGATGGTCCTGCTCAAGGCCGTGGACGCGGCGGGCTTCGTGTTCTTCACGAACTACGAGAGCCGGAAGGCCGGCGAGCTCTCCCTCAACCCGCGTGCGGCGCTCTGCTTCTACTGGCCGACCGTGGCCGCGCAGGTCCGGGTGGAAGGGGCAGTCGAACGCGTCACCCCGGCCGAGTCGGAGGAGTACTTCGCGACGCGGCCGCGCGAGAGCCAGCTCGGGGCCTGGGCCTCGCGGCAGAGCCGGCCCCTCGCCTCGCCCGCCGCGCTGCGCGAGGAGTTCGAGCGGACGAGCGCGCGGTTTGCCGGACAGCCGGTCCCGCGTCCGTCCGTCTGGGGCGGCTACCGCGTCCTGCCCGCGCGCATCGAGTTCTGGCACTCCGGAGAGCACCGTCTCCACGATCGCACCCTCTACACGCGCGAGGGAGACGCCTGGAAGCTCGAGCGCCTCTTCCCATGACCGCGCGCGGTGCCCTCGCCGTCCTCCTGCCCTCCTTTCTCTTCGTGGCCAGCGCTCCTTCCGCGGGAGCCCAGGAGTGGCACGAGGCCTATCGGGACGGTCTCAAGGCCCTCGCCCAGAACCAGCCCGCGCGGGCCGTGGGCCTCCTCGAGTACGCGGTCAGCCAGCGTCCCCAGCCCGGACGCGACGTCGTGACCTACGGGACGAACGTCGAGCGCCAGTACTACCCGTACTTGAAGCTGGCGGAGGCGTATCTCCGTTTGCACGACCTCGCGGGCGTGCGCTCCGCGCTCAAGCGGTCCGAGACCTGGGCCCGCGAGCCGGCGGAGGAGCGGCGGCGGCTCGCGGCCCAGCTCGACGCGCTCGTCGCCGCGGCGGCCACGCCCGCCCCGGCGGTGCCGAGTCCGGCGGCGACGGCGCCGCCCGCCGCGGCCGGCGTGGAACCGCCGCCTTCCCCCCTGCCCGTCTTCGCCGTCAAGCCGGAGACGCCGCCCGCGACAGCCGGCGTCCGGGCGGAGCATCCGTCGGAGCCGCGTCCGGCCCCCAGCGGGCCGCGCCGGGAGGGAGCGGCAGCGAACGCGACGGCGCCGGTACCGGGAGCCGCCCCGGCGACGGGGTCGCCCTCCACGGCCGTGCTCGAGATCGTGTCCCAACCGCCGGGCGCGAGCGTGTATGTCGACGACGAGCTGATCGGCGCCACCGATCCGGAATGGGGACGCCTCGTTCGCAGCGGGCTCGCGGCCGGACGACACCGCGTGCGCCTCTCGCTCGCCGGCTACGCCGACCTGACGGAGGAGGTCGACCTCGCGGCGGCCGGACGCGGCGAGCTGCGCCGGCGGCTCGTGCCCGCCACCGCCTCGCGGGTGGACCGCCGTCGCCTCGTCTTCGGCGGCGTGGCCGTCCTCCTCCTCGCCCTG
>DASTLK010000557.1:0-14228 GCA_035715025.1 Vicinamibacteria bacterium | reverse complement strand
GGAAGCTCGAGGAGAACAAGGGCGCGCGCCTGCTCATCCCGGCCGTGGCCGCGGCGCGCACGGGTCTGCCCCTGGTGGTCCTGGGCGAAGGCAGCCTGGCCCACGCGCTGAAGTTCGACGCGACGGCGGCGGGCGTCACCCTCGTCCTCCGTGGCTGGGCCGAGCGCGAGGACGTGCTGCGCGCTCTCGCCCGTGCCACCGCGCTCGTGTTCCCCTCGGTGTGGCCGGAGCCGCTCTCGCGCGTGCTCCTGGAGGCGCTCGCCCTGGGCACGCCGCTGGCGGCGATGGACACCGGCGGCACGCGCGAGATCCTCGGCGAGAGCGAAGCCGGCCTGCTCGTCACGGAGCCCGCGGCCCTGGCCGACGCCGTGGGTCGGATCGCTTCCGATCACGCGTTGCGCGGACGGCTGGGGGAGGCGGCGCGGGCACGCGCGGAGGCCTTTTCCCCGCGTGTGCTCGTCCCGCGCTACGAAGCCGTCTATCGGCGGCTGGCTTGAGGGTGGCGCTCTTGAGCCGCTCCGCGCACCCCTTGCACGATCCGGGGGGAATGGAGCGCGCCGTCTATCTCCTGGCCAAGCACCTTCAGGCCCGGGGTGTGGACACCGTGCTCGTGACGCGGCCGGCCACCAGAGCCGCGACCTTTCCGGGACGCGTGGTGACGGTGCCCTACGGCGATCCGGGCCGCGGGCACGGCCGCATCGTCTCGCGGACCCTTCACTACCCCGCCTTCGCCGCGCGCGTCGGGGAGACGGTCGCGGACATGGTGCGCGCGGGCGAGGTCGACATCGTCGATGCCCAGGGCCTGACCGCGCTGGGCTACGGACGGCGGCGGCGGGGCGACGCGAGCCTGCGCGCGCCGCTGGTCATGAACCCGCAGGGCCTCGAGGAGCACAAGGCGCGCGGGCTCAAGCGCGTGGCGCTGACCCGCCTCCGCCGGCTGTCCCGCGAGGCGGCGCGGCTGGCCGATCGCGTGGTGGCGACGGACGAAGCCACCCGCGCGGAAGTGCCCCGCTACCTGGGCGTCGATCCCGCCCGCGTCGTCGTGCTTCCCAACGGCGTCGACGTCGAAGAGATCGCCGCTCTCACCCCGCCGGACGCGCCGGCGGTCGCGGAAGCGGCGCTGCCCGCGCTACGCGGCGCGGATCCGGTCTTCCTCTCCGTGGGCCGCCTCGAGGGGTACAAGGGCTTCGACGACGCGCGCGCGGCCCTGGCCGCCCTGCACGCCCAGGGACGGCTCGGCGCCACCTGGGCCTGGGCCATCGTGGGCGAGGGACCCGGGGCCGCACTCCTGCGCCGCGGCCTCACGCCCGCGCTCGCGCCGCACGTCCACTTCACGGGAAGAGTGGAGGACGCGCTGCTCCACGCGCTCTACGAGCGCGCGGACCTCTTCGTGCACCCCACGCACTACGAAGGGTCGAGCCTGGTCACGCTGGAAGCGATGGCGCACGGCCGCGCGGTGGTGGCCACGCGCGCGGGCGGGATCCCGGACAAGGTGACGCACGGCGTGACGGGTCTCCTCGTCGCGCCCGCCGACCGCCCCGGCCTGGCCGCCGCGCTGGGAGAGCTCGCCCAGGACCGGCCGCGGCGCGAGGCGATGGGGACGGCCGGCCGTCGGCGCGTGCGCGACGCGTTCGCGTGCAGCGTGCTCGTCGACCGGACGCTCGCCCTCTACGAGGAGCTGTGCCGGGAGGAGCGCCGATGACGCGCGGCCGTGCCCTGCTCACCCTCGTCGCGGGCGCCCTGACCGCCAGCCTGGCCGCGGTCGTCGTCACCGGCCGGCCGAAGGGCCTGCTCGTCGCGGGCCTCCTCGCCGCCGCCATCGGGGCCACGCTCGCGCTTCGCGCCTGGATGGGGCCCGGCCCCCGATCGACACGGGGCGCGCCGCCGGTGCTGGTGGCGCTGCTCCTCCTGTCCGTCGTGCAGTTCCACGTGGGGGGCGGGCGTATTGCCGGCGACGGGGTGAGCTACTACGTCTACGTGCGGTCGCTGATGAAGGACGCCGACCTCGACTTCACGAACGAGTACACGCACTACGAGATGATCGACCGCGCCGACCTGAAGGTGCCGACGCGCACGGGACTCCGCCGGTCCATCTTCTCCGTCGGCCCCGGCCTGGCCTGGATCCCCTTCTTCGCGGCCGGCGAAGCCGTGGCCCGGGCGGAGCGCGCGCTGGGCCGCGACGTGGATCTCAGTGGGTACGGCCCCGAGCACGTCAACGCCGTCGCCCTGGGCAGCCTGCTCTACGGCTTCGTGGCCGTGCTCCTCATCCACGACCTGCTGCGACGGCACTTTCCCCACGACACCGCGCTCCTGGGCGCACTGCTCGCCTGGTGGGCGACCTTCCTGCACTGGTACATGGTGCAACAGCCCACCATGTCGCATGCCGCTTCCGCCGCCTCTGCCGCCCTCGTCGTCTGGCTGTGGGACCGGCAGCGGGCCCGGCCCACCGTCACGCCGGCGCTGGCGCTCGGCCTGGCCGCCGGCTTCGCCATGTGCCTGCGTTGGCAGAACGCGCTCCTCCTCCTCCTCCCCGCATGGGATGCGCTGATGGCGATGGGGCGGGGCGGACGCGAGGCCCGGGAGGGATGCCGGCGCGCGGCTCTCGTCGGCTTGGCCGCCCTGATCGGCGCCTTCCCGCAGATGGCGGCCTGGAAGGCGATCTACGGCGAGTGGCTGCTGCGCTATCCGCCGCACGGCGCGGACTTCCTGCGGCTCGATCATCCGTACGTCCTTCAGACCCTGTTCTCCACGCGCCACGGCCTGCTGTCCTGGACTCCGGTCTTCTGGGCCGGCTACCTCGGCTACTTCTGGCTGCTGCGCCGGAGGGCACCGCTGGCCTGGCCGCTGCTGCCGCCGCTCGTGGCCATGACCTACGTGAACATGTGCTCCGGCGACTGGTGGGCGGGCGGGTCCTTTTCGAACCGGAGGTTCGACAGCCTGCTCCCCCTGCTGGCCCTGGGTGTCGCGGGAAGCCTGGAGTGGGCGCGGCGCACCCTTGCCCATCATCCGCAGCTCGCGGTCGGGGCCGCCCTCGTGCCCGCGATGGTCTGGAACCTCGGCTTGATCACGCAGGTCGCGCGGGGGGAGGCTGCTCCCGATCGCGCGGCGTTCCCGCGGCTCGTCGGGGGCACGGCGCGCGCGCTGGCCGACGTCGCCGGAAGCCCGCCCACCTGGCCCGCGAGCTGGCTCTTCGCCTGGCAGCAGGACCTCTCGCCGCGACGGTACGATGGCGCCGTGGGCCGGTATCTCTTCTACCGCCAGAACAACCTCGGTGGCCGCATCGACGTCGGCGGTGGCGACGCGGCGCTGCTCGCCGAAGGTTGGGGCGAAAGGCAGGAGACGGGCGGCCGGACGTGCCGCGCGGCGACGGGCCCCGCGCGCGTCCTCGTCCCGCTGGACGTGCCGGAGGACCTGGCCCTGACCCTGGCCGCCACGAGCGTGGACCCGCGCGACGTGCGCCTGCGCGTGAATGGGCACGAGGCCGGCACCCTGCACGTCGATCGCGCGGGGACGGCCGGGAGCCTCCCGCTGCCCGCGGCCTTCTGGCATCGCGAGCTCAACGACCTCGTGCTCGTCCCCGACTCCGGCTCCGTGTGCGTCGAGGCCTTCGCGCTCGTCCGTTCCGGAGCGCCCGAGGCGCCGCGGGGTTTCCAGGCCCGATGACCCGGCGCGCGATCGTGATCGGCGGCGGCCCCGCCGGCATCAAGGCCGCCCACGACCTCGTGAAGTCGGGCGCGGAGGTCACGCTGCTGGAGAGCGCGCCCGTGCTGGGCGGGCTGGCCAGCGCCTTCGACGTCCAGGGCGTCCGCATCGAGCGTTACTACCACTTCATCTGCAAGGGCGACGACCATCTCGTCGAGACCCTCGACGAGCTTGGCCTGTCGCACAAGCTGCACTGGCGCGACTCGCGCATGGCGTATTTCGTCGACGGCCGGCTCTATCCGTTCCTCACTCCCGTCGAGCTGCTGATGTTCCGGGCCCTGCCGCTGCACGACCGCATCCGCGCGGGAGCGGCGGTGAAGCGGGCCCAGCGGATGCGCGAGGAGGACCTCGCCCCCCTGAAGGCGACGGCCTGGCTGCGACGGATGTTCGGCGAGCGCAGCTATCGCGTCATCTGGGAGCCGCTCATGCGGTTCAAGTTCTCCGAGCACGCGGACGAGGTCAGCGCGGCCTGGATCTGGGCACGCATGGTGCGCCTCTCGCGGTCGCGCACGTCCCCCTGGCGCGAGGATCTCGGGTACATCGAGGGCGGCAGCACGACGGTGATCGAAGCGCTGGGCGAAGACTTCCGCCGTCGAGGCGGGCGCATCGTCCTGAGCGCTCCCGTCGAGCAGATCCGGATCCAGGGCGGGCAGGCCACCGGAGTGCGCGTCGGGGGCGAGACCCTGCCCGCGGATGCGGTCATCTCCACCGTCACCACGTCCCGCTTTCGTGCCCTCGCCCAGGGCCTCGATGGCGCGTACATGCGCGCCCTCGAACGCATCCCGACCATCGGCATCTTCTGCCTCTTCCTCCGGCTGCGCGAGCAGGTGACCCCGTTCTTCTGGGTGAATGCGCACGATCCGCGCGTGCCCTTCGCGGGCATGATCGAGTACACGAACCTCAACCCGTTGCCCGAGCTGGGCGGAGACCACATCCTCTACGTCCCCCAGTACCTCTCCGCCGACGATCCACGGTACGCGCAGACGGACGACGAGGTGTTGCGCGCGTACACGGACGCGCTGGCCCTCATCAACCCCGCGTTCGACCGGCGATGGGTGACCTTCTCGGCCGTCTTCCGCGATCGGTACGCGCAGCCCATCTGCCTGACCGACTATCGGACGACCACGCCTTCGATCCAGACGCCGGTCCCGAACCTGTTCCTCACCGACTCTTGCCAGCTCCATCCCCATGACCGGACGATCAGCGGATCGTTCGGCCTCGGGATCGAGGCCGCGCGGCGGGCGGAGGCGGCCCTGGCCGCGCGAGAGGCGCCCGCGCGCGCGCCGGAGGCGGAGGCGCGGTGACGTCGCGCTTGGACGGGCGAACCGCGACCCTGCTCGCCGCAGTGACGCTGCCCCCGCTGGCCTTCCTGACCACGGGGCGCGCCCCCGCCCCGCCTCTGGCGGGGGTGGCGAGCATTCTTGCGATCAGTGCCGCTCTCGCGATCCTGGAGCGCGACTTGCGCACGGCGGGCCTCGCGTCGGTCAGCGTCGCCACCGCCATCCTCGCCCTGTACGGCACCGGGCTCGTATGGCACGAGGTCGCGGAGCCGGATCTCACGGCCCTCACCCTGGTCGGGGGCACCCTGCTCGCTCGCGCCTGGTCGCATGGCGTGGGTCGCGAGCGCACGGCGGCGATCGCGCGCGGGACCGTCTTCGGCATGGTCCTGGCCGGTCTGACCCTCGCCGCCGAAGTGGGGGCAGGCGCCCATCCCGCCCTCGGCCGCCCCGCGCTGCTCGACAGCCTCTTCTCCTCGCGGCATGGCCTCCTCTTCTGGGCGCCGCTGCTCACCATCGCGGTCGGCGGCCTGGCCCTGCGCGCGGGGCGCGGTCACCGCGATGCCGTGGGCGCGCTCAGCGCACTCGGCACCCTGGCCCTCGTCAGCGCCAGCCTGCGTCCGTGGTGGAGCGGCGGGCTGGGCAACGCGCGCTTCCTTCCCGCCCTGCCCCTCTTCGCCCTCGGTCTGGCCACGATCCTCGACCTCCTGCGCACGACCGCGGAGCGCCGACCGCTGCGGGTCGCGGCCCTTGCCGGCGCGGTCCTCGTCGCCTGGAACCTCCTCCTGATGGCGCAGTACCGCGCCGAGCTCATCCCCCGCGACGACACCGTCTCGTTCCCCGCCGTGGCCGAGAACAGCGCCCGGCTCTTGGCCGAGATGGCGGGCGCGCCCACCGCCTGGCCCGCCAACTGGATCTTCGCGGCGGGCCGGGACCTGCCGGCCGCGCGTTACGACCTCATCGGCGGCCAGGACGTGCTGGCCGGGGGCCCCACGCGCATCGACGTCGGCGATCGCGACACCGAGGCCTGGCTGGGCGGGGGATGGAGCGTACGGCATCCCTGCGGGCCCGTGGTCTGCCGTGAGGTCGAGGGACGGGCACGGCTCTTCCTGCCCGTGGTGGACGCGCGGCCGGCCGACGTGCGCGTGCACGCGCAGGGGTCGGGAAGTCTTCGTCTGATCCTGAATGGCCGCCCTCTCGCGTGGGCTCCGCTCACCGACCGGTTCACCGAACTGGGCGCGACCGCGGACGGCGTCTGGCTCCGCCGCGGCCCCAACGAGCTCGTGCTGGAGGTCTCGCCGGACGGCCGAGCGCTGGTGGACGCGGTGCGTCTCGTGCCCCGCGAGGACGCGCCATGAACGTCGAGGAGTACGCCCGTATGTACGAGGCGGAGGAGACGCAGTGGTGGTACGCCGGGATGCGTGCCATCAGCCTCTCCCTGCTCGCCGCCGAGTGGCCGGAGGGGGCGGCGGAGGGCCGGCGCATCCTGGACGCCGGCTGCGGGACCGGCAACAACCTCGCCCATTTCCGCCGCTTCGGCCGCACGGTGGGCGTCGACCTCTCGGACGAGGCCCTGCGCTTCTGCCGCAGCCGCGGCGTGGCCGCCGCCCGCGGAAGCCTCCTGTCCCTTCCCTTCCCGGACGGGAGCTTCGACGCGGTGACGTCCTTCGACGTCCTCTACCATCGCTGGGTCGAGGACGACCGCGTGGCCGTGCGCGAGATCGTGCGCGTGATGAGGTCGGGCGGCCTCCTTCTCCTGCGCGTCCCCGCCCTGAAGATGCTGTGGGGCGCCCACGACGAGGCCGTGCACTCCCGTCATCGCTACACGCGGGGCGAGGTGCGCCGGCTGCTGGAGGGTGAGGGCCTCGAGGTGGCCCGCCTCACCTACGCCAACACGCTGCTCTTTCCCGTCATCGCGGGCCGCCGCACGCTCGACCGGATCCTCCACCGCCACGGCTCGGACGTGGGGTTCCTGCCCGCGCCGATGGAATGGACGTTCCGAAACCTCCTTGCCATCGAGGCGCGGCTGGTGCGGCACCTCTCCCTTCCCCTCGGAGCCAGCCTCTTCGCTCTCGCGCGCAAGCCCGCCACGGCCGCGGCGGCGGCCCGCGGTTAGAATCGCCGACATGCGGCGCGGAGAGCGATGACCGATCGTCGGGAGGTCGCGGAAGAGCTGCGCCGCGTGCGCGAGGCCGTTCGCGCGCGGGCGCTGCACGAGCGGCCGGCGGTGCTCCCCGCGGCGCGGGCGGTCGCCGTGCCCGGCGCCATGCCATCCGATCGCGCCCCAGCCCCGATCGACGCGACGGCGCGGCCGGACAACGCCGCCCTCAACGCGGGATGGCGGGTGCGCGAGGCCCTGGGCGGCGGAGGATGGCGGCGCCTGCTCGCGCGGGGACTCGGGCGGGTCCTGGCCCGCGTCCTCGACGCGCAGGAGTCGTTCAACTCCCGCCAGGTGCAGTTCGACAACGCGCTTCTCGACTACATCGACGCGCGCCTCACGGCCACGCACCGGCATTACGACGACGTGCTCGGGCTGCACGGCCGCCACATGGGCGAGATCGACGAGCGCCACCTCATCGTCCAGGAGGAGCTCGTCACCCACGTCCACGACCTCGTCCGGCGCATCGACCTCGTGCTGGGGGAGGCGGAGCGCGGGCGGCTGGGCCTGGAGCGCGATCTGCGCGAGCTGCGGGACCGGATGCGGCAGCTCGAGGAGCGGCTCGCCGCGAGATGAAGACGGTCCTGGTGTGCGCCGCCCAGGCGCCGTTCATCACGGGCGGAGCGGAGATCCTGGTCTCGGAGCTGCGCACGAACCTGGAGCGGCGCGGGTTCCGCGCCGACGTGGCCGCTCTTCCCTTCAAGTGGTATCCCGTCTCCGAGCTGGTCCGGCAGGCGCTGGCCTGGCGGCTGGTGGACGTGACGGAGAGCGGGGGCACGGCGGTGGACCTCGTCATCCCGACCAAGTTCCCGAGCTTCCTCGTGCGCCACCCGCGCAAGGTGGCCTGGCTCTTTCACCAGCATCGGGAGGCCTACGACCTTTTCGGCACGCCCTACTGCTCCTTCCGGGACACCCCGGAGGACGTCCAGGTGCGCGACGCCATCCAGGCCATGGACACGGCGGCGCTGGCGGAGTGCCGGGCCGTGTACACGATCTCGCGCAACGTGGCCGCGCGGCTGCGGAAGTACAACGGCCTCCACGGCGAGTCGCTCTATCCGCCGCCCCATCACCTGGGGCGGTATCGCACGGAGGGCTACGGCGATTACCTCTTCTATGCTGGGCGCCTGGACCGGCTCAAGCGGCTCGACCTCGCCGTCGACGCCATGCAGCGCGTCCGCAGCGGGGCCAAGCTCAAGATCGCGGGAACGGGTCCGTTGGCCGGGGAGCTCCGCAAGCAGATCGAGGGCCTGGGCGTGGCCGACCGCGTCGAGCTGCTGGGCTTCGTCTCCGCCGACGAGCTGATCGCGCTCTACGCCGGGGCCCGCGCCGCGTACTACGCGCCGCTCAACGAGGACTACGGCTACGTGACGGTGGAGTCGTTCCTCTCCGGCAAACCGGTGGTGACGACCTCCGATGCCGGCGGCGTCCTCGAGTTCGTCACCGCGGGCGAGACGGGGGTGATCGCGGAGCCGACCCCCGAAGCGATCGCCGCCGGCATCGACACCCTATGGTCCTGGCCGGAAGCACGCCTGAGGGAGATGGGCGAAGTGGGCCGGGCGCGCGTGGCGGACATCTCCTGGGACGCGGTGATCGACCGCCTGACGGAGTCGATCCGTTGAGGGATGGGGTGGGGGGTCGATGAATGACTAGGCTCGCCGTGTGGAGTCCCCTGCCTCCGTCCTCGTCGGGGATTGCCGACTACGTGGCGGAGGGCCTGCCCGCCCTGGCCCGCCTCTTCGACGTGGAGGCGGTCACCGACGATCCCGAGGCGACCGACCCCGCCCTGCGCGCCGTCGTGCGCGTGCGCGCGAGCGCGGAGAGCCCGGAGGCGGACCTCCACCTCTATCACATCGGCAACTCGCCGGCTCACGCGTTCGTCTATAGGGCCGCGCGGGCGCGCCCCGGAGTGGTCGTGCTCCACGATTGGAGCCTGCATCACCTCGTCCTGTGCGAGACGGTCGAGCGTGGCGACGTCTCCGCCTACCTGCGCGAGATGCGCCGCGCCTACGGCGAGACAGGGACCTTCGTCGGCCGCCAGGTGGCGCGCGACCTCGGGGGCGACCTGCTCCCCGCGCTCTTCCCTCTCAACGATCGCGTGCTCGAAGGAAGCCTGGGCGTGGTCACGCTGAGCGCGCAGACGGCGGCGCGCGTCGCCCGGCGCCTGCCCGGCCGGCCCCGTCTGCATCTGCCCCACCACCTTTCGCTGCCGATCGATCCTCCCCCCTCGCGCGCGGACAGCCGGGCCCGATTGGGTCTGCCCGCGGACGCGTTCGTGGTCACCGCGCCCGGCCTGGCCACCGTGAGCAAGCGGCTCGACGTCGCCGTGCGCGTGATGGCGCGCCTGCGGGCCGATCATCCGGAAGCGATCCTGGTGGTCGCGGGCGCGAGCGATCCCCGCTTGCCGCTGGCGGCCTGGGCGAAGGACTCGGGGCTCGGCGACGGGCTGCGCGTGACCGGCCGCCTGCCTCTGGTCGATTTCGAGCGGCACCTCGCCGCCGCCGACGCCGTGCTGGCCCTGCGCTTCCCCTCCCACGGCGAGATGTCGGGCGCGGTCGTGCGCGCCCTGGGCGTGGGCCGGCCCGTGCTCGTGAGCGCGGGCAGCGCCGCCGACGAGGAGTTCCCGGAGGGCGTGGTCGTGCCCATCGATCCGGGGCGGCGTGAGGAGGCGGAGCTGGAGGCGTTCCTGCGCCGCCTGCACGCGTCGCCGTACCTCCGGGAGACGATCGGCGAGCTGGCCGCGGTCCACCTCCGCCGCCATCATCAACTCGCGGAGACGACGGAGACGCTGGCGGGGTTCCTGCGCGCGGTGGAGGCGGGCAAGTCGCAGGCGCTGGCCGCCCTGCAGGCGGATCGGACGGACGAGGGCGGACTTCTCGGCTATTTCATGGAAGAAGTGCGCGGGGGCGCGCGCAGCCTCGGCCTGGCCGAGGTCCGGCTGGGCCTCGAAGGGCTCTTCGAGCCATTGGCCAGAGTCCCGCGTTGAGCGCGCCGCTCCTCTCGGTCGTCATTCCCGCCTACAACGAGGGGCGACGGCTGCCTCCGACGCTGGAGAAGATCCAGCGCCACCTGGCCGGGCGCGCCCACGAGATCGTCGTCGTCGACGACGGCTCCGAGGACGACACCGCGGCCCGGGCGGCGGCGGCGGGAGTCACCGTGCTGCGCAACGAAGGGAATCGCGGCAAAGGGTATTCCGTGCGCCGCGGCATGCTGCAGGCACGCGGCGGCCGCCGCCTGATGACGGACGCGGACCTCTCGACCCCGATCGAGGAGCTCGACCGGCTGATGGCGAAGATGGACGAGGGCTACGACGTGGTGATCGCCTCGCGCGCCCTGCCCGAGTCGAACATCGAGGTGCGCCAGCCCTGGTATCGCGAGAACATGGGCCGCCTCTTCAATTTCTGCGTGCGCGTCGTGGCCCTGCCCGGGCTGCACGATACCCAATGCGGCTTCAAGCTCTTCACCGCGGAAGCGGCGGCGAAGGCCTTCGCGCCCGCCCGGCTCGACGGGTTCTCCTTCGACGTCGAGGCCCTCTTCGTCGCCCGGCGCCACGGCTGCCGCATCGCGGAGCTGCCCGTCACCTGGCGCAACGACGAGGCCACGCGCGTGGACACCTTCAAGGGGGCCGTCGCCTTCGTGGACCTGGCGCGGATCCGGATCAACGACTGGCGCGGGGCCTACGACGCGCCGGCGGCCGCTTCCGGCGACACCGTGTTGTAGCGGATCTCGGCGACCTTCCGCAGCTCCTTCACCCAGCCCTCGATCCGCCGCGACAGGTCTTCCTCGGCCAGGCGGGCGCGAATCACGGGGGCCGCTTCCTCGAACGAGCCTTCTTCCCCTCGTCCTTCCGCTTCGTAGGCCGCGCGCACCGCCTCTGCGCTGACGCGCACCTGTGGCCGGAACCGGAAGCCCACGTACTTGAGGATGGCGGCCTGGCGGTGCGAAAGACGGCGGAGCTGCTCCTCTTCGTCCGCGCTCGCCGAGGGCAGCTGCGCGCGCAGGCTCGCGAAGGCCCGCTGCTGCTCCTCCGCGGTCAGCGAGGCCTGAGGCAGCCGGGCCGCCTCCCGGTACATGAGCTGCTCGTCGATGAGACCCTCGAGGGCCTGCCGCTGCGTCTCGCCGCGCACCCTCTCGAAGACCGCGACTTCGGAGAGAAGCACCGGACGGCCGTCGACCACGGCCAGGATCCGCTCCACCACGCCCGCCCGCCCGGGGGTGGCGAGGAGAAGGAGGACGGCCGCGAGCTCAAAACGCATGGCCGATCGTGAAGTGGAGGTGGTACGGTTTCTCGCCCGGCCGGCGGTCGAGCTTGTACCCCCAGTCGAACCGCAGCGGCCCCACCGCGCTCTTGTAGCGCAGGCCGAGGCCGGCGGTATAGCGCAGGTCGCCCAGGGACAGGTCGGAGACGAGAGGATAGACGTTGCCCGTCTCGGCAAAAGCCGCCGCCCAGAACGCACCCGCCAGGTGGCGGCGCAGCTCGATCCCCCCGACGAGGAGCGCGTTGCCGCCGTCCGGCCTCACTTCGTCCACCCCGAACCCCCGCAGCGAGTAGTCGCCGCCGGCAAAGAAGCGGTCCGGCTTGGGCACGAGGAGCTGCTCCTCCCCGAAGGTGCGCGCCAGCCCCACCCGCGCGGAGAGGGCCACCAGGGTGTCCGCGGTGAGGAGCTGGTAGGTCGCGGCCTGCACGAACCCCTTCACCAGGGTGTTGCCGCCCAGCAAGCGATGGGACAGCAGGGTGTCGGTGAGGAGGAAGTGGCCGCGGCGCGGGTCCAGCGGATCGTCGCGCGTGTCGTGTACCACCGATGCCGAGGGGCCGGAGATCGTGCCCGGGCAGAACTCGCGGCCGAAGGTCAGGCAGTCCTCGTTGGTCTTGAACGTACGCGTCTCCTCGTACGTCTCGCGCAGGATCAGGCTCCAGCTGCGCGAGAGCGTGCGCGCGGTCTGCAAGGTCAGGCCCGTGCGGATGAAGCTGAAGGCGACGCGTTCCTCTTCCTCCCGGAACGCGGTGACGAACAGCTCCTGCTTGCGCCCCAGGAAGTACGGCTCGCGGAAGGTGCCGAGCATGCGGAAGCCGAGAAAGCTCGCGCGCGCGAACACGGAGAGGCGGCGGTCCATTCCGAAGAGGTTGCGCCGCGTGACCTCCGCGCTCCCGCGGAGCTTCTCGTTCTCGGAGTAACCCAGGCCGTAGGAGACGGACGTGAGCGGCGCCTCGTCCGCGCGCACGACGACGCTGCGGCGCAGGGGAGACTCGGGGTCCATCTCGGTGATGGTCACGCGGTTGAAAAGGCCGAGGGCGCCGAGGCGGCGCTGTGATTCGAGCACACGGTCGAGGGCCAGGGGCTCCCCCTCCTTCACCGCGAGCTCCCGGCGCACCACCGCCTCCTTGGTGGACTCGAGGCCGGTGATGACGACGTGGTCCACGGTGGTGGGCGCGCCCGGCGTGACCCGGAGGACGACCGCGGCCCCCGCGCGATCCTCGGAGAACGTGACCTCCGGAGTGACCTCCGCCTGCAGGAAGCCGGAGTTGCGGTAGGCAGAGAGGACCGTGTCCCGGTCGCGCGCGAGGTCGGCCACGCGGTAGGGCCCGCCCTCCCGGAGCCGGAGCTCCCGTGGCGCGCTCTCCTCGGGCAGCGCCTGCGCGCTCTCCACGCGCAGCGACGTGACGCGGGTGCCGGGGCCGGCGCGCGCGCGGAAGACCACGGGCAGATCGCCTCCGCCGTCGGGGACCTCCGCGTCCACGCGGGCGGCCGGATACCCGCGTTCCTCGAGGGCCCGCGTCAGCGTGCGCGCGTCCTCCGCCACCGTCGCGTCGACCAGCGGCTCCCCCGGGCGCGTCTTCAACGCGGTCTCGAGCCCCTCCGTCCCCGGGCCCTCCACGCTTACGGAGGCGACGTGCGTCCGCGGCCCCTCCTCCACCTCGTAAACGAGCACGAGGCGCGGGCCGCGCTGTTCCTCGTGATGGCTCACGTGCGCGAGCCGATGGCCCTGCCGCCGCGCATCCTCCTCCAGGAGGTCGCTTGCCTCCTCCACCGCGTCCGACTTGAGGCCGCCCTCCTTCAGGAGATCCCGGAGGCGTCCACGCAGGCGGACCTCCGCCTGGCCATGCACCTCCGCGTCCATCAGCGGGCCCGGCTCCGCCTGGAACACGAGGCCCATGAGGCCCGCGCTCGGATCGTAGGCCTCGGCGACGGTGACGGCGGCGCGCCAGTAGCCCCGGTCCACGAGGTGCGTGCGCATGCGCTGGGCGGCGGCCTGGCTCTGCTCGCGGCGGAAGGGCTCGCCCAGGTGGGGGCGGATGTCCGGCTGCAGCGCCTCCATCACCTCGCGCGGGCCTTCCACGCGCGCCGATCCGACCCGGACGCGTGGTCCGGCGGTGATGGTGAACACCGCATCCGTACCCGCGGGACCGGGCCGGATGCTCTCGGCCACGCGCGCCTCGAGATAGCCGCGCTGCGCGAGCGCGAGCGCGATGTCCCGCGCGGCCTGATCGAGGCGGGCCGGCCAGAGCGGTTCCCGCGCACGCAGGCGCGCCGTCCAGCGGACGCTGCTCGCCTTGACCAGGCGGTCGCCTTCGACGCGTACCTCGGCCAGCAGCGGGGCCTTGACCGGGCGGAACACCACGTCGACGCCCGCCGCCGCCGGCATCGTCTCGACGACCACGTCCGAGTATTCGCCCGTCGCGTAGATCAGCTCGACCACGTGCCGCACGAGTTCGGGGTCGAGGGGCTCTCCCGGCTTGACCTCGAGGTAGCGGACCAGACGCGCCTGGTCCACGGCGTCGCCGTCGATGCGCACGGAGGCGACGACGGGCGGACCGGGCGACGGCGGCGCCGCCGCTGGCGTCCCCGCCAGGACGGCGGCGAGGACGAGCGCGCTCATCGCGCCTGCCGCCGGAGCCGCAGGTCGAACCCGTAGCCGCTGGTCTGGGACTGCGTGAGGAGGACGGAGAGACGGTCGGAGAGGGTGTACTCGACGGCCACCAGCCGCTCCTCGCTGCCGGTCAGGTCCTGCGAGTAGACGACGTTGAGATCGGGGGTGATGCGCTTGCCCAACGTCATGCGCGCCGTCGAGGGGGCGCCTTCCCCGCGCAGGAA
>DASTLK010000556.1:0-9528 GCA_035715025.1 Vicinamibacteria bacterium | reverse complement strand
TCGGCCAGGATGCTCGGCATGTTGGCCCCGATGAGGACGTAGAAGGGGGCCGTGCGCACGCCACGATCGGAAACGTCGGGGGCGACCCCTCGGATGGTCTGGACGAGCGCCTCCTGGACGCTGGACGCGAAGTCCCGGCTCTCGTCGATCTTGCTGTTGAGGGCGATGGCCTTGACCAGGTTCTGGAGGTCCTTGAGGGTGGCGGGGGAGATGGCGTTCTCGCGCGCCGCCACCGCCTCCGCGTGCGGGTCCTGGGCGAAGTTGAGGAAGTAGGTCTCGATGCCGCGCACGCCGGCATTGCGGCTGCTGTTGGCGTGGATGGACAGGAACAGGTCCGCGCCCTGGGCGTTGGCGACGGCCGTGCGCTCTTCGAGGGGGACGAACACGTCCGTGGACCGCGTCATCACGACTTCGGCCCCCAGCTCGTCGCGCACGAGGCGCTGCAGCCGCAGGGCCACGTCGAGCACGAGATCCTTCTCCTGGAGGCCTCCGCGGCCGAGCGTCCCCGGATCGTGCCCGCCGTGGCCGGCATCGATCACGATCTTGCGCGCGCCGAGGCCGAGCTGCCGGGCCAGGCTGTACGAGCCGGCGCGGTTGACCTGGGGCGTCAGGGGTGGAGCGTCCGGATCGGTGCGCGCCAGGACGCGTGCGTCGCGCGGCGTGGGCGTCGCGGACGGCCAGGGAGAGGGTGAAGCGGCCGCGGCCGTGCGTCGCGGTGGCCCCTCGAAAGGAGCCGCCGAGGGCCGAATGACGGGATCGGGGACCGGGGGCGGAAGCAGTCGCGGGACGTCCAGCCCCTCGACCTGGCGCACGGGCAGCGGCGATGCGGAGCGGGCCGAGCGGGACGTGGCCGCCGTCCGCGGCGCCGGGGAGGCGGGACGATCGGGGGGCAGGTCGAAGGGCTCCGGGGACGCGTTCGTCGCCACCACCGTGGCCGGGGCCCGTCCCGCGATGACGGTCGCGGGCGGCGCCGCCGTGCCGCGCACGTCCACCACCAGCCGCGTCGGGTTCTCGAGATAGAAGATCGTGTGGTCCTTCACGTCCTTGAAGTCGAGGACCACGCGCACCGTCGTGTCCTTGTTCTGGCCGATGCGGATCTTCTCGAGCAGGCCGTCGCCCACGGGGAACATCTTGCCCAGGAGATTGGGATGGAGGCGCGTGCCCTCGAGGTCGACCCACAGGCGATCGGGGTTGCTGATGCGGTCGTACTTGTAGTGGACCGCCTTCTCCACGTCGAGCACGACGCGGGTCGAGCTCGCGCCGCTCCAGAAGCGCAGGTTGAAGACCTGGGCCAGCCCGCGTGGGGGGGGAGTCGGCAGCGCCGCCTCCTGCGCCCGCCCTCCCTTCTTCACCGCAGCCTTGACCTCCGCCGCCCGCGGCGAGTCGGGGAACGCGTCGAGGTATTCGCGGGCCGCGGCCGCAATCTCCTTCCGGTCGCCGCCCGCGCGCGCGATCTCGACCACGTTGAAAAGCGCCTTCTCGCCCAGGCTGCTGCTCGGGTATTCCGCGATCAGGCGGCGGTAGGCCTGCACGGCGTCGCCCAGGTACCCGGCGTTGAAGCGGCGCCCCATCTCCCGATAGAGGTCGCCGATGGCGAGGAGCGCGTTGTCGCAGTACGCGCTCTGCGGGTAGCGCGCGACCACGCGCCGGAAGCGCAACACGACTTTCTCCCATTCCGGCTTGCGCGCCGTGCGTGCCGGCATGGCCTTGAGCGACGCCAGCGCCTGCTGCGCCTCCTGGTAGAGGACGGCGTCCGGGCGCGGATCGGGCGTGCTCACCGTCCGCGGCCGCTTGGCCCCGCTCGCGCCCGCGCGCGCGTCGGCCATGACCGGCGCCGGCGCCGCCAATGCGGCGGCAATCAGCACGGCCAGGATCCGCGCCCCGAGACCTCGCGCTACTTCTGCCAGTTGTCCACCGTTTCGTAGTAATCCGCCGCCACCAGGATCTCGCGCGGCTTGGACCCGTCCGCGGCCCCGACGATGCCGTCGCGCTCCATCATGTCCACGAGCCGCCCGGCCCGGCTGAACCCGATGCGGAAGCGGCGCTGCAGCATGCTCGTCGAGGCCTGCTTGCTCTGCACGCAGAAGCGCACCGCCTCGTCGAACAGCTCGTCGCGGTCGTCCGCCTCCACCGTCTCCGTCGTGCGCTCCGTCTTGCCCACGGTGTCGTCGAAGGTCGGCTTGCCCGCCTTGCGCAGGTAGGAGGTCAGGCGCGCGATCTCCTTCTCGCTCACGAAGCAGCCGTGGATGCGCAGGAGGCGCGCGGAGCCAGGGGGCAGGAACAGCATGTCGCCCTTGCCCAGCAGGTGCTCGGCCCCGATGGAGTCGAGGATCGTGCGGCTGTCCACCCGCGCGGCCACGCGGAAGGAGATGCGCGAGGGGAAGTTGGCCTTGATGAGGCCGGTCAGGACGTCCACGGACGGCCGCTGCGTGGCCAGGATGAGGTGGATGCCGACCGCGCGCGCCATCTGGGCCAGGCGCGTGATCGACTCCTCCACCTCGTGCGAGGAGACCATCATGAGGTCGGCCAGCTCGTCGATGATGATCACGATGTAGTGGAGGGGCTTGAGGTCCTCCGCCGCCTGCTCCGCCGTGCGCTCGCCGCGGATGATGTTGTTGTACTGGTCGATGTTGCGCACGCCCTCGGAGGCGAGCTTGCGGATGCGCCGCTCCATCTCCGCCACCGCCCACTTGAGGACGTTGGCCGCGATCTTGGGGTCGGTCACCACCGGCGTGAGCAGGTGCGGGATGTCCTCGTAGACCCCCAGCTCCAGCCGCTTGGGGTCGATGAGGATCATCCGCACCTCGTCCGGCGTGGACTTGTACAGGATGCTCGCGATCATGCAGTTGAGGCCCACGCTCTTGCCCGTGCCCGTCGACCCCGCGATGAGCAGGTGGGGCATGGTGGCGAGGTCGGTCACGAAGGTCTCGCCGTTGACGGTCTTGCCCAGGCAGAGGGTGAGGCGCGAGCTCGCCTTGTGGAAGGCCTCGCCCTCGAGGATCTCGCGAAGGTAGATCGTCTCCCGGACCTCGTTCGGGATCTCGATGCCCACGGTGCCGCGACCGCTGATGCGGTCGACGCGGATCGACTCCGCCTCCAGGGCCAGGGCGAGGTCGTCGGCGAGGCCGACGATCTTGGAATACTTGATGCCCGCGTCGGGCTTGAACTCGTAGGTCGTGACCACGGGACCGGGATGGATCTCGACCACGGTGCCGAGGACCCCGAACTCGCCGGACTTGCCCTGCAACGTCTTGGCCTTCTCGAACAGGCGCGTCTTGTCCATGGACGTAGTGAGCTTGATCTCGTCCATGATCGAGGTCGGCGGCAGGGGGAAGTCCCCGCGTACGACCAGGGAGCCGCTGCCGCGCCGGGCGCGGGTCATGGCGGAGACGGGCAGCTCGGGAGCGGACTCTTCGGCCTCCTCCGCGTGCTCGTCGGCCTCGGTCTCCATCTCCGCGTCCGCATCGGGGAGGGGCGCGAAGGGCAGCGGCTTCTGCGCGGCGCGCGCCTCTTCCGTCTCCGCCGCCTTCACCTTGCGCACGCGCGGGACGCTCTCGCCCCGGGCCACCGCGGCCTCGTCGACCGGCTCCTTCTCCTTGCTGTGCTTCTTGATGACGTCGCGCCGCATCCGCTCCTTGCGCCGGGTCTCCAGGAAATGCGCCCAGGCCGTCCGCGCCGCCTGCACGCGCGTGGCCAGGAAGCGGCCGACCGCGGACAGGAAGGAGGCGAACGAGAACTGCGTGGACAGGATCAGCGACACGAACAGCGAGGTCGCCACCACGATGTAGGCGCCGGTGCGGCTGAAGCTCGCGGTGAGGATGGCCGCCGCGAGCTGGCCGGCGGCGCCCCCCGCGCGCACCGGCTCGCCTTCGATCGTCACCGCGCCGAAGGTGAGGGTCAGGAAAGCGGTGAGGGAAACGAGCAGCAGCGAGAGTCCCGCCACCTTGGTGTATGGCGCTTCGATGGGGCGGCACCAGAACAGCTTCCAGCCCGTGACCCCGAGCACGAGCGGCACCAGCAGCGCGGCCACGCCGAACAGCTGCGGGATCAGCAGCTCGGCCAGGAAGGCGCCGATGGGCCCGATGAAGTTGCGGACGGGGCCGCTGGCCCCCGCCTTGAAGAAGGGCACGGGGTCGCCCGGGTTGTAGGTGGCCACGCTGATCAGGACCATCAGCGAGAGGGCGAAGGACACGAGGCCCAGGAACTCTGCCGTCTTGTTGTTTTTCGCCGCGGCTGACGCCATCAGACCTCCATGACGACGGGGATGACCATCGGACGGCGCTGCGTGCGCTTCCGGAACAGGCGGCGGAGCTCCTGCCGCAGGCGTTCGCGCGTGACCGTGGGGTCGTAATGCTCCTCCGGCGGGCGCGTCTCCACGATCTCCGACAGTACGCGCGTGGCCTCGTCCATCAGGCCCGGCCACTCCCCTTCATCCACGAACCCGCGCGTCACCATCTCGGGAGGCGACTCCAGCCGGCCGGATTGGCGGTCCAGGACCACCACCGGCACCACGATGCCGTCCGACGAGAGGTGGCGGCGGTCGCGCATCACGATCTCCTCGATCTCGTCGACCCCGGAGCGGTCGAGGAGCACCCGGCCCGCGGGGACGTTCTCCACCTTGCCCGCGCCCTCGCCGGTCAGGGAGAGCACGCCGCCGTCCTCGATCACGAACACGTGATCCGCGGGCACGCCCGCCTGCACGGCCAGCCGCGCGTGCTGGGCGAGCATGCGGTATTCGCCGTGCACGGGCACGAAGTAACGCGGGCGCACACGCTGGATCATCTCGACCAGTTCGTCCTGGCTGGCGTGACCCGACACGTGCACGCGCGCCGTCCCCGCGTGCACGACGTCGCAGCCGCGGCGAAAGAGGTTGCCGATGAGGCGCGAGACCGCGCGCTCGTTGCCGGGAACCGGGCGCGCCGACAACACGACGGTGTCCCCCGGCCCCACCGCGACCTCGCGATGCTCGTCGATGCTGACCATGGACAGGGCGGAGAACGGCTCGCCCTGGCTTCCGGAGACGAAGAGGCACATCCCGCGCGCCGGATAGTCGCGCAGGGACTGCGCGGGCAGCCGGCTCGAAGGCGGCAGCTCGAGCAGTCCCAGCTCCATGGCGACGTCGGCGTTGTCGGCCATGCGGCGGCCGACGAAACCGATCGACCGCCCCGCGCCCAGGGCGACTTCGGCGGCGCGGCGGATGCGGGGGACGGAGGTCGCGAAGCACGAGATGAGGACACGGCCGCGCGTACGCGCGAAGACGTCCGCGAAGGCGGGGATCAGGTCGTCCTCGGAGCCCGTCCGCCCGCGCACCTCGACGTTGGTGCTGTCGGAGAGCAGCACGAGCACCCCGCGGTCGCCCCAGGCGCTGAGCGCCTCGACGTCGGTCTGCTCGTCCGGCGCCGTGCCGTGGGCCATCTTGAAATCGCCGCTCAGGAGGACGACGCCGACCGGCGTCTCGATGGCGAGAGCGAGGCTGTCGATCACGCTGTGGGCGACGCGGATGGGGTGGACGCGGAAGGCTCCCGCCTCGACGGCCTGACCGGGAGTGAGCAGCCGGAGGTCCGCCTCCACTCCGCGCTCGCGCAACCGGCGGCGCACGAAGCCGAGGGTGAGCCGGCTGCCGTACACGGGGGCGTGGGGGGCCGCCTCCAATGCGAAGGCGAGCGCGCCGATGTGGTCCTCGTGGCCGTGGGTGAGGACGATCGCGCGCAGCGAGCGGCTCCTCTCCGAGAGGTACTCGAAGTCGGGTACGACGGAATCGACGCCCGGCATCTCCGCGGTGGCGAAGCCCATCCCCGCGTCCACGAGCAGGCACTCCGCCTCCCACTCGAGGACGAGCGCGTTGAGCCCGAACTCGCCGAGCCCGCCCAGGCCCACCAGGCGCAGCCCGCCGTGATCAATCGCCAAGCTTTAATCTCAGGGGGGAACTCACTGGGCACTGCGGACGGAGTGAGCTCCCCCCTGAAACCCCCCGTCGCTCACCGCCGCTACGCGGCGCTGAGCTC
Organism: Vicinamibacteria bacterium; assembly: GCA_035715025.1. Lineage (GTDB taxonomy): Bacteria > Acidobacteriota > Vicinamibacteria > Fen-336 > Fen-336 > AA29. Next base: position 3,523 of record DASTLK010000556.1, on the reverse strand, counting down.
ACTGACCGACAGCGTTCGCCAAGTGCGCGAATTCCACCACGGATAGCGTCTCCGCACGGCGACGACCCTCGATCTTGAGCAACCTCAAGTGTTCCTTGAGGTTAGGATAGCTATCTTGCAGGTTGTTTTCAAGTGTTCGTCTACGCCGGGCGAAGGCGGTCTGGACGAGGCGCTCAAAGCGCTCCGGGTCAGCGACTTGAGCGCGCGGGGAGGGCAGGAAACGAGCGCGCAGGACCGCGGAATCCACCCTCGGCGGCGGCTGGAAGGCGCCCGGGGGAAATCGCAGGGGGACGTCCACGTCCGCCCAGAGCGCGTAGAACACGGAGAGGATGCCGTATTCGCGCGAGCCCGGCGGCGAGGCCACGCGCCGTGCGACCTCGTCCTGCAGCATGACGTGCAGGTCGCGCAGGCGTGGACGCAGGTCGAGGAATCGGCGCAGGAGCGGGCTCGAGACGTAGTACGGGAGGTTGCCGACCAGGCGCGTGCCCACCGGCGTCAGCGCGGCGAGGTCGACACGCAGCGCGTCCCCGTTCACGATGCGAACGTTCGTGGGCGCACGCTCGCGGAGGCGGGCGGCGAGCGAGGCGTCGAGCTCCACCGCGACGACCTCGCGGGCGCGGGCGGCCAGGGGAAGGGTGAGCGCCCCCGCTCCCGGCCCGATCTCGAGGAACACGTCTCCCTCGCGCGGATCGATCACGCGAAGCAGGCGCTCGACGGACGCGGGGCGGAGGAAGTGCTGGCCCAGGCGGCGGGGCATGCCTGGAGATTATGGGGCGTCCGTGCCGGGAAACCGCCGCGCGCGGGGCCGCGCGCCCGCAGCGGTGGGTTATGGTAGGGCCGGCCAGCCCGGATGAAGATCGCCTGAGATGAAGCCCCTCGAAGAGATCCGCGCGCAGCTGGGCCAGGTCTCCGATCCGCTCGCCCTGCTCGAGGGGATCTTCGCCTGCGCGCCCGTGGGCCTGCAGATCTACGAGGCCAGCGGCCGGTGCCTGCTGGTGAACCAGGCCTTCCGGAACCTCTTCGGGGCGGAGCCCCCGCCCGAGTACAACGTGCTGAAGGACGAGATCGCCGAGCGAAACGGCGTGCTCGATCTCGTCCATCGGGCCTTCGCGGGAGAAACCATCACTATCGGCCCGATCTGGTACGACCCGCGCGAGCTCAGCCAGGTCCGCGTCCCGCTGGGGCGGCGCGTCGCCATCGCGTCCACCTTCTTCCCCCTGCTCGACGGCGCGGGCAAGGTGAGCCACGTCGCCATCGTCTTCAAGGACCTCACGACCGAGATCGAGGGCCGCGAACAGGCCGAGCAGGAGCGCGACCTGCTGCGCGCGATCTTCCGCCAGAGCGGCGACGGCATCGTTGTCTGCGACGAGGAGGGCATCATCCGCGGGTTCAACCCGGAGGCGGAGCACCAGCACGGAGTCGACCGCAAGGCGGTGCCGCCCGAGCAGTGGGCGAGCGCCTACGGCCTGCTCGACATGCGCGGTCAGGCCCTGCCCCTGTCGGACACGCCTCTCTACCGCGCGCTCAAGGGCGAGCGGGTCGAGAATGCGCGCTGGATGGTGCGCCGGCCGGACTCCTCCGTGCGCATCCTCACCGGCACCGCCTTGCCGCTGCAGCATGCCGACGGCTCGCCCGCGGGAGCGGTGGTCACCACCCGGGACGAGACGGAGCGCCTGCGGCTCGAAGAGGACCTGCGGCGCCAGAGCGCGACCACCCAGCGCCTCTACGAAGAAGCCCAGGAGCTGCATCGCATCAAGGACGAATTCCTGGCCACGGTGTCCCACGAGCTGCGCACGCCCCTGCAAGCGATCCTGGGTTGGGCGCGCCTGCTGCAGGAGACGGACGAGGGCCCCGCGCGGCGGATGCACGGACTCGCGACCATCGAGCGCAACGCCCGCGTCCAGGCCAAGCTCGTCGACGACATCCTCGACGCATCACGCCTCGTGTCGGGCACTCTGCGCCTGGACTGGAAGCCGGTGGACCTCGCCGCGATCGTGCGCACGGTGGGGGACGGCTTCAAGGAGCCGGCCTCCGCCAAGGGAGTGGGTCTCTCCCTCGACCTCCCGACCCGTCCGGTCGTGGTGGGCGGGGACGCGACCCGCTTGCAGCAGATCGTCTGGAACGTCCTTTCCAATGCCCTCAAGTTCACACCCGCCGCCCACCGGGTGGACGTGCATCTGCGCGCGGAGGAGGGCCAGGCCGTCCTCCGCGTCGCCGACTCGGGCATCGGGATCGATCCGGAGTTCCTTCCCCACGTCTTCGACCCCTTCCGGCAGGCGGACAGTTCGACCACGCGCGCCCACGGTGGCCTGGGCCTCGGGCTCGCCCTCGTGAGCCACCTCGTCGAGATGCACGGGGGCAGCGTGGAGGCGCACAGCGGCGGCAGCGGACAGGGTGCAGTCTTCACCATCCGGCTCCGCCTGGAAGAGCCGGACGCGACGGCCGCCGCGCCCGCTTCCGTGGCGCGTGAGGCCCGCGTCCCTGGCCGGCTGTCCGGCGTGCGCGTGCTCGTCGTCGAGGACGAAGCGGACACGCGCGATCTCCTCTCCGCGGCGCTGGGCCACTCCGGCGCCCTGGTGGAGCTGGCCGCCTCCGCGGGAGAGGCCCTGGACGCGCTGCGCCGCCGCCCGCCGGACGTTCTCGTGTGCGACATCGGCATGCCCGGCGAGGACGGATATGCGCTGCTCGCGCGCGTGCGCGCCCTGACCGCGGAAGAGGGAGGCCTCGTGCCCGCCGTCGCCCTCACCGCGTATGCACGCGCCGACGATCGCCGGCGTGCCCTGGCCGCGGGGTACCAGGTCCACCTGGCCAAGCCGGTGGATCCCGACGAGCTCATCTCCCTCGTGGCGCGCATGGCGGGGCGGCTGCGGCCCGCCGGCCGCGCGTGAGCCCGCCTCCGCTCCAGATCGCGTTCATCACTTCGGAGATGACGTCCTTCATGAAGACGGGCGGCCTGGCCGACGTGTCCGCCGCCCTGCCGCGCGCGCTGGCCCGCCTCGGCCATCGGGTCACGGTGTTCCTGCCGCGCTACGCGCGCATTGCTTTCCCGCCCGGCGACTTCGCGGGATCGGTGCACGTGCCCGTGGACTCCTCGCCGCGCAGCGCCGGTTACTACCGGCGGACGCTGGAGGACGGGCTCGAGGTGGTGTTCATCGAGCACCCGCCCTTCTTCGACCGGCCGCATCCCTATGGACCGAGCAGCAACGAGGACTACGGGGACAACCGGCTGCGCTTCGCCTTCCTCGCCCGGGCCGCCCTCGAGTACCTCCGCAGCCGCGGGCAGCGGCCCGACGTGTTCCACGCCCACGACTGGCAGGCGGGCCTCGTCCCCGTCTACCTGAAGTCCTTCTACTGGGACGATCCCGCCCTCTATCGATCACCCTCGGTCTTCACCATCCACAACCTCGCCTACCAGGGAACCTTCGGCGGCGACACCCTGGACGTGCTCGGCCTGCCCTGGCACTTCGCCAGCGGCGAGGCTCTCGGCCACAACGGCGGGATCAGCTACATCAAGGGCGGCATC
>DASTLK010000555.1:0-7622 GCA_035715025.1 Vicinamibacteria bacterium | reverse complement strand
CGAGCCGCGGGACGTGCGGTCATCCTGGCCTTGGCGGGAGCGATGGGCGCCGGCGCCGCGGGCGCGCAGTCCCCGTCCCCGTCCCCGTCTCCTTTCGTTTCGCCCTGCCGGGCCCCCGAGTACAGGCAATTCGACTTCTGGGTAGGCGACTGGGACGTGCTCGATCCCGCGGGCCACGTGGTCGGCACGAACGACATCACACGCGAGTACGACGGGTGCGTCGTGCAGGAGCACTGGCAAGCGCGCGGCCCCCGGAAACAGGTCGGCTCGAGCTTCAACACCTACAACCCGGCCACCCGACAATGGCACCAGACGTGGGTGGACAGCACGGGAGGATTCCTCCTGCTCGACGGCGCCTTCGCCGAGGGCCACATGACTCTCGCCGGGGACATGCAGACCCCGCGCGGGCTCCGTCGGCACCGGATCACGTTCACGCCCGAGCCCGAGGGGCGCGTTCGGCAATTCTGGGAAACCTCGGCCGACGGCGGGAAGACGTGGACCGTATCCTTCGACGGCATGTACGTGCGCGCCCGGCGCTGAGCTAGGAGGTCGAGGACGTGGAGGCGGCCAGGCGAGCCACCGTGCGGGCGCGCGCACGTCGCCGGAGCTCGGACGGAGTGAGCCCGAACGCCCGTCGGAACGCGGCGGTGAAATGGCTGTGGCTCGCGAAGCCCAGGTCGAGGGCGACCGCGGTGAGGTCGCGGCGCGGCTCCGCGACCCGCTCGAGCGAGACCTGAAGGCGTAACCGCACCAGCCACTGATGGAGGGCACCCCCCGTCGCCTGACGGAACGCCCGACAGAGCTGGAAAGGCGAGCAGTCCGCAACGCGGGCCAGGCGCGAGAGGGTGAGGCGCTGGTCGAGATGCGCGAGAGCGTGCCCTCGCACACGGTCCACGACCTCGACGGCGAGGGCGGGATTCGCGGGGGGGAGGCGGCGGGGGACGAGACCACGTGCCGCGTACGACCTCCGCAGGACGCGCGCGAGCACCCGCAGCATCACCTCTTCCACGCGCAACGAGTCGGGAGGCTCGGGCCCGTCCAGGTGATGCGCCACCAGCCTTTGCTGGGCGTAGGCGATGGGATCCGAAGGCCCGTGCGTGAAACGGAACGGACGCTCGGGCCGATCCTCCGCCGCCGGATCGAGGCGGCAGACGAAGTCCGCCAGCACCGCGGGCGTGAAGGAATACCAGTCGCAGCGATCGCCATCCGCGCTCAGGACCCGCCGGCGATAGGGCTGGTGGCGGTTGTAGAAGGTGACCACGGTGGGATCGGCGATGAACGGCCGCTCCCGCTCGTGCTCGATCCAGACGCCGGTGCGCGGGAAGACGAACACGTGCCGGCGCACCTGACCCGCCTCCGCGAACTCGGGGTGGTCGCGGCCGATCGAGAAGCGCCCGGCCCGGAACGAGCCCGTGTCGAGGAGGAGGCGGGACGGTGGCGCGCCGACGGTCACGACGCCGATGATACTCGCCCCCCCGTGCTCATCGAGGGGAACCCGTACGCGGGGGCACGCCCTCCGCCGGCTGGTTGAGGACGGTCCAGTAGAGCCCGAGCTGGCGGGCGGCCACCACGAAGTTCTCGAAATCGACGGGCTTCTGCACGTAGCTGTTCGCGCCGAGGTCGTAGGTGGCGGCGATGTCCACCTGCTCCTTCGAGCTGGTCAGCATGACGACGGGCGTGCGCCGGGTGCGCTCGTCCTCGCGCATGCGCCGCAGGACGTCGATGCCGCTCAGGAGCGGGAGCTTGATGTCGAGCAGCACCACCACCGGCTGCTCCGCCGCGTCGCGGCCGGCATGGGCTCCCGTCCCGAGCAGATAGTCGAGGGCCTCCACGCCGTTCGTGGCCACCACCACCGGGTTGGTGATGTTCGCTTCGGCCAGGGCGAGCGTGGTGAGCTCGAGGTCGTCGGCGTTGTCTTCGACGAGGAGGATGGGTCGTTCATTCATGCCTTGGGCTCCAGAGTGAAGTAGAACGTCGCTCCCTTTCCGACCGCGCCCTCCGCCCACACCTGCCCGCCGTGGCGCGTGACGATGCGCTGGACGGTCACGAGGCCGATGCCCGTCCCCTCGAAGTCGGAATCGAGATGGAGGCGCTGGAAGGCGCCGAACAGCTTGTCCGCATAGGCCATGTCGAACCCGGCGCCGTTGTCGCGCACGTAGAAGGCTCCCCGCGCGCCGTTCCGGTCCTGGCTCACCTCGATGCAGGCCGCCGGCACCTTGCCCGTGAACTTCCAGGCGTTGCCCATGAGGTTCTCGAGCACGATGGTCAGGAGCTGCGGGTCGGCGTGGGCGCACAGCCCGTCCGTGATCTCCACGCGCACGGCGCGGTGGGCATCGCGCCGCGCCAGCTCCGCCGCCACCCGGCCCGCCAGCGCGCTCACGTCGACTTCCCGGCGGACGAGGTCCTTGCGCCCGACCCGGGCCAGGCCCAGGAGGTCGTCGATGAGCTCGGACATGCGGCGGGTGGCGGCGCGGACGCGGTCCAGGAAGTGCCGCCCGCGGTCGTCCAGGGCGGCGCCGTAGTTGACGAGGAGCACCTTGCTGAACCCGTCGATCGCGCGCAGGGGTGCTCGCAGGTCGTGGGAGACGGAATAGGAAAAGGCCTCGAGCTCCTTGTTGGCGGTGGCGAGCTCGCGGGTGCGCGCATCGACGCGCCGCTCCAGCTCGCTCCGCGCCTGCTCCAGCTCGAGGGTCTGCTTCTGGATCTGGTCGAGCATCTGGTTGAAGGTCGTCACCAGCACGCCCATCTCGTCCTTGCCCTCGCCGCTGGCGCGCACCGAGTAGTCCTTACCCATCGAGACCCGATTCGCGACGACGGCCAGTTCGAGAAGCGGCCCCGAGATCGTCCTCTCCACGGTGCGTGAGAGGCCCATGGCGAGCAGGAAGGACGCGGCCAGCACCACCAGGACGATCCCCCCGTAGCGGCGCTGCCGCGCGCGGAGCTCGCGCAGGTCGGCGGTGATCACGACCGTCCCGATGGACCTGCCCTCGAATTGGACCGGCTGCAGGACGGTGAGGCGGTCCGCCTCGAAGAGGGCCGCGGAGCGGGGAGTCCCGCGCGGCGCGGCCAGAGCCGCCCCGGCCGCGGGATCGCGGGTGTAGGTGGCCAACGGCTCGTCCCCGCCGGGCGGGAAGATCGCGGCCGCCCTCACCGCGGTCTCCGCCTGCAGGCCGCCGAGGGTCTTGGTCGCGGCCTCACCGTCGTGGAACAGCAGCGGGGTGACGCTGTTGAAGCTGATGATCTCGCCTTCCGTCGCCAGGCGGGCCGCCATGCGCTCGCGAAAGGTGCGCGCGTCGTAGGCCAGGAAGACGATGCTGGCGGAGACGAGGGCGGTCATGCTGCTCAGCATGCTGATGCTGGTCAGCTTCCTTCGGATGGTCAGGCCTCCGAAGCCGCGCATCAGCCGCCGTCCGCGATCACGCGTTGGGCCAGGCGAATGATCTGGGAGCTCATCTCGAGGCGGGCCTGCCGCAGCTCGCGCAGGTTGAGCTCGAAGCGCACGGTCGAATCCTTCATCCGGAAGCCGACCATGCCGCCTCCGTCCGCGAACCGATCCATGTCGCCGACGGTGAGGACGCTCTCCCCCTTGAGCACGGCCAGGATCTCGGGCAGACGGGTGCGTTCCGAGGCGCCGATGAAGACCATCTGCGCGGCGGCCGCGTCCCGGAGGACGCGCGTGCGCCGGATCTCGACCGGGCGGCCCAGGACCGTCTTCCCGAGGAAGGCGCGGTCGATCACCTCCCCGAACGGATCATCGCCCACGATGGCGACGACGAACCGGGGGCCGGCCAGCGACTCTTCGGGCCAGCGGACGAACTTCGTGAAGTTATAGAGGAACGCGGCCTTGACCTCGTAATCCGTGGGGAGGGCGGGAGCGGCCAGGTCGGCACCGGCGCCGAGCGCGAGCGCAAGCAGGGGGCCGCTGATTTTTGCGAGAACGTACATTTGAGATCCACTAAAGGGTACCATGTTGCCTCCGCCGCGCCCTCCCAGAGCGGAAGCTGGAGCCATGCCCGCCATAACGCGCGTCCTGCACGTCGAAGACCAGATTGCGGATTCCGACCTCGTGAGCGTCTGGCTGCTCGAGGCCGGCCTCGACTGGGAAGTGGTGCGCGTCGACACGCGGGACGCCTTCGTCTCTGCGCTCGAAAGCGACGAGTTCGACATCGTCTTGTCCGACTTCCAGCTGCCCGCCTTCAACGGCCACGAGGCCCTGACCGAGACGCGGGCCCGCCGGCCCGACCTCGCCTTCGTCTTCTTCACCGCCACTCTCGGCGAGGAGCGCGCGGTCGAAGCCCTCAAGGCGGGCGCCACCGATTTCGTGGCCAAGGAACGCCCGGACCGGCTCGTCCCGGCCCTGTTGCGCGCGGTGCGGGAAGCCGAGGAGAGGACGGAACGCAAACGCCTCGAATCCCAGCTGCTCCAGTCCCAGAAGCTGGAAGCGGTCGGCCAGCTCGCCGCCGGCGTCGCCCATGATTTCAACAACCTGCTGAACGTGATCACGGGATACAGCGAGCTGCTCCTCCGATCCCTGCCCGTCCAGGGCACGGATCGCGAGCGCACGGAGCAGATCCGCCGCGCCGCCGACCGCGGGGCCGGCCTGACCCGCCAGCTCCTCGCCTTCAGCCGGCGGCAGGTCCTGGAGCCGCGGGTGCTGGACCTCAACGCGGCCCTGGCCGACGTCCAGTCCATGCTGGCGCGCCTCATCGGGGAAGACATCAAGATCGTGACCTCGTTCGATCCCGCCCTCGGCCGCGTCTTCGCCGATCCCGGGCAGATGGAGCAGGTGCTGGTGAACCTCGTCGTCAACGCGCGTGACGCGATGCCGTCGGGCGGGGCGCTGGTCCTGGAGACCTCGAACGCGGACCTCGACGACAGCTACGTGCGCACCCATCCCGGATCGCGCGCCGGCACCTACGTTCGCCTGGCCGTCAGCGACACCGGCCACGGCATGGACGCGGCCACTGCTTCACGCATCTTCGAGCCCTTCTTCACCACCAAGCCGCGCGGGAAGGGAACCGGACTGGGCCTGGCCACGGTGCACGGGATCGTCCAGCAGAGCGGCGGACACCTGGACGTCTACACCGAGCCCGGGCACGGGACCACCTTCAAGATCTACCTGCCGCGAGTCGACGCTTCCGACGAGAGGCCCTCCGACGAAGGCACGCGGGCCGAGGCCCGGGGAGGAACGGAGACCATCGTGCTGGTGGAGGACGAGGAGGGGTTGCGCGCGCTGATTCGCGAGGTCCTCGAGGACGCCGGGTACCACGTCGTCGAAGCGGCGGATCCCGAGCAGGGTCTCGCCGCCGTGCGGGCTCACCCCAAGGGGATCGACCTCTTGATGACGGACGTCATCCTGCCCCAGATGCGCGGGAACGAGCTGGCGGACCGCGTGCGGAAGATCTCGCCGTCGGCGCGCGTGCTCTTCATGTCCGGCTACACGGACGAAGCGATCGGGCAACACGCCGTGCTGACTCCGGGAGCCCACTTCCTCCAGAAGCCGTTCGCCCTCACTGCGCTCCTGGCCAAGGTGCGGGCCGTGCTGGAAGCGCCGCCCGAGCCCCCGCCCGCTCGCTAGACCCTCAGTCCTGCGGCGGACGGACGGGTGGCAGCGTCGCCACGTCGGTGCCGCTGAACTCCACGATCGCGCGGTTGCCCTTGTACTCCATCTCGTCGTGGACGCCGAGCTTCGAGGTGTAGTAGCCGCGCGCCGTCCACGACTTCAGCTCCACGAAGAACCGTTGGCCCACCGTCTCCGGCTTGACGGCCGCGGGCTGGCGCCGCTCCGCGGGCTCTTCGGTCGGGACGGCGCTCTCCACGAGGGGCCGCGCGATGCGCTCGAGCAGGGCCGTGCGCGCCGCGGGCGAGGTCTCCAGGAACGTCTTGCCCGAGGTCTCGCGGGCCAGCGCGTCGACAGTGGCGAGGCCGGCCTTCCAGCGCTCCTGGTCGGCCTTCAGCATCGGGATGGCGGGATCGTACTGGGCCAGACGGCCGTCGATGTAACCGGCGACGCCCGCGGCGCGCGCCCCACCGGAGTGGGAGTCGGCGGGGATGATCAACTCCACGAGCTCGTCGAGGAGCGCCATCTCCGGCGCGCTGAAGAACCGTCCGGTGGCCACCGAAGCCGCGGGACCGGCGCCGCTCGCCGCCGCCTGCGCGGCCTCGCCCAGGCCGGCGGGCAGCAGGGGGGTGGCCGCCGCCACCGCGGCCAGCTTGAGCGCGTCGCGGCGGGTGACCGTCACAGGTTCCCCTTTCGCAGCTCGTCCGCGAGGTAATCACACGAGCGCCAGGCCAGGGCCATGATGGTCCAGGTCGGGTTCTGGCAGGACGCGCTCACGTGGCTGCTGCCGTCCACGACGAACAGGTTCTTCACGTCGTGCGATTGCTGGTGCTGGGTCAGCACGGACGTCTTGGGATCGTTGCCCATGCGCGCGGTGCCCAGCTCGTGGATCGACCAGCCCTCGGTGAGGATGTGCCGGTCGTGGTCCACGACCTCGATGCCGGCCTCTTCGAAGATCTCCTTCGCGGTGTTCGCCATGTCCGCGGCCATCTTCTTCTCGTTGTCGCCGAACTTGAAGTCGAAGCGCAGGACGGGGACGCCCCACTTGTCCTTGACCTCGGGGTCGATGCTGACCGCGTTCTCGTAGCGCGAGAGCACCTCGCCGAAGCCGCCCATGCCGACGGTCGCTCCCGCGTATTCGCGGACCATCTTCTTGTAGGAGGCTCCGAAGCCGGGCGCCTGCGAGGCGCCGGGGAACATGCCCGTGCCCGCGCTGCCCTCGAAGCCGTAGCCGCGCACGAAGTCCTTCTGCTTGTCCTCGAGGTTGCGGAAGCGGGGCACGTAGAACCCGCCCGGCCGTCCGTCGTCGAGCGTGCGCGGCTTGCCCACGAGGTCCTTCACGAACCCGTCCACGCCCGGGCCCATCACGTGCTCGCAGAAGTTGTGGCCGACGTGGCCGCTGGAGTTGGCGATGCCGCTTGGATGCTGCGCGGATTTCGAGTTCAGCAGGAGCCGCGCCGATTCCAGGGTGGAGGCGCCCACCACCACGACCTTGGCCCGCGCCTCCATGACCTCGCCGGTGGCCGCGTCCACGAACGACACGCCGCGCGCCTTGCCCGTCGCGGGATCGACCGTCACCTCGCGCGCGACCGAGCCCGTGCGCACGATGAGGTGTCCCGTCTCCAGGGCCGGATAGATGAGGCCGGTGGGGGAGTCGAAGGCGGCGTGGATGTCGCAGCCGCCCGCGCGGCGGTTGCAGGCGCCGCGTCCGAAGCAGCGGCTGCGGAACTTGTTGTGCTTGAGGCCGTCGGTGGTGACGCCCGCGCGGTACGGGGTGAGGACCTTTCCGGACTTCGCCATGGACTGCCGCAGCATCACCTCCGCCGCGTTGAGCCGGGTGGCGCGCTGGAACTTGCTGTCGGGCAGATGGGCGAGGCCTTCCGGGTGCCCGGAGATGCCGAGGTAGAGGTCCACCTTGTCGTAATACGGCTCGATGTCCGCGTACGAGATCGGCCAGTCCTCGCCCCAGCCGTCGTGGGTCTTGCCCTTGAAGTCGAGGTCGGAGAGGCGCAAGGCCAGCCGGCCCCAGATGTTGGTCTTTCCCCCGACCGACCGGGCCCGC
>DASTLK010000554.1:0-2596 GCA_035715025.1 Vicinamibacteria bacterium | reverse complement strand
CGTGACCATGCCGGCCGACGCAGAGGGCGGGTCCCGGGGAGCGCTGGGCGCGGCGTATCGGACACGCGCCCTACGGGGACGACCGGCGGAGAGTCGGCAAGGAGATAAAGGCCAGGATTATACTTCCGCCCCGGGAAAGGAGACCCCATGCTGCGTGGTACGGCGCGCGAGGCGGCCGCGGAGTTCCTCGGTACGGCCGTGCTCCTCGCCTTCGGATCGGCGGTGGTCGCGCAGGTCGTCCTGAGCGGCCAGACGCATGGCGGCTACCTGTCCATCAACATCGCGTGGGGCCTGGCCGTGACGATGGCCGTCTACGTGGCCGGAGGCGTCTCCGGCGCGCATCTCAATCCCGCGGTCACGCTGGCCGTGGCCGTCCACCGCGATTTCGCCTGGAGCAAGGTGCTGCCTTACATGGCGGCCCAGATCGCGGGCGCGTTCACGGGGGCCGCCGTCACCTACCTGACCTATCGCGCCGCCTTCGATCGCTTCGACGGCGGGACGCGCCAGGTCACCGGAGCCAAGGCCACGGCCGGGATCTTCGCGACCTATCCCCAGGACTTCCTGCGCACGTTCCCGGACGGCCTGATCGACCAGGTCGTGGGCACGGCGCTGCTGATCGCGCTCATCTTCGCGCTCACGGACCAGAAGAACCTCGCCCCCGAAGGCCGGATCGTCCCCATCCACTTCGGGCTCCTCGTCGTGCTCATCGGCATGACGTTCGGCTTCAACGCCGGCTATGCCATCAATCCCGCCCGTGACCTCGGCCCGCGGCTCTTCACCTTCGTGGCGGGCTGGGGCAGCGACGTCTTCCGTGCCGGCAATCATTGGTGGTGGGTCCCCATCGTGGGTCCGCTGGTGGGAGGCGTGCTCGGAGGCGCCGTCTACGATCGGCTGGTCGGCCGCCATCACCCCGCGGACACCAAGGCACGGGAGGCGGCGTGAGCAAGTACGTCCTTGCCCTGGACCAGGGCACGACCTCCAGCCGCTCGATCCTCTTCGGCCGCGACGGGCGCGCGGTGGCGACGGCCCAGCGCGAGTTCCCCCAGATCTTCCCGGGGCCCGGCCTCGTGGAGCACGACCCGGAGGCCATCTGGTCGTCCCAGCTCGCCACGGCCAGGGAGGCCATGGCCAAGGCGGGCGCGACGGCGAAGGACATCGCCGCCATCGGAATCACGAACCAGCGCGAGACGACGATCCTCTGGGACCGCCACACGGGGAAGCCGGTCGCCAACGCCATCGTCTGGCAGAGCCGGGTGAGCGCGCCCATCTGCGAGACGCTCAAGGCGGACGGCAAGGAGGAGACGTTCCGGTCGCGCACCGGCCTCGTCGTCGACGCCTACTTCTCCGGCACCAAGATCAAGCACCTCCTGGACACCGTCCCCGGCCTGCGCGCGAGGGCGGAGAAGGGCGACGTCCTGTTCGGCACCGTGGACACGTTCCTCCTCTGGCGGCTCACGGGCGGGCGCGTGCACGTCACGGATCCCAGCAACGCGAGCCGCACGCTCCTGTTCAACATCCACTCGATGCAGTGGGACGACGAGCTGCTCGCGATCCTCGGCGTCCCGCGCGCCCTGCTGCCCGAGGTCAAGAGCTCGAGCGAGGTCTACGGACAAACGGAGGCCGACCTCCTCGGCGGCGCCATCCCGATCGCGGGCGATGCGGGCGATCAACAGGCGGCCACCTTCGGGCAGGCCTGCTTCACGCCCGGCTCGGCCAAGAACACGTACGGCACCGGCTGCTTCATGCTCCTCAACACCGGGGGCAAGCCGGTGGCCTCGAAGAACGGCCTGCTCACCACCGTGGGCTGGAAGGTGGGCGGCAAGGTCACGTACTGCCTGGAAGGGTCCGTGTTCATCGCGGGCGCGGTCGTGCAGTGGCTGCGCGACGGCCTGAAGGTGATCGCGGCCTCGCCGGACGTGGAGCCGCTCGCGCGCGCGGTGCCCGATTCCGACGGCGTCTATCTCGTGCCCGCCTTCGTGGGGCTGGGCGCGCCGTATTGGGACCCCTACGCGCGCGGCACCATCATCGGCCTCACGCGCAACACCACGGTCAGCCACCTCGCGCGCGCCGCTCTCGATTCGATGGCCTTCCAGACCCGCGACGTCCTCGAGGCCATGCAGCGCGACGCCGGGCTGAAGCTCGACCACCTGAAGGTGGACGGCGGGGCCGCCGCCAACAACCTGCTGCTGCAGTTCCAGGCCGACGTGCTCGGCGTGGCCGTGCGCCGGCCCGTGGTCGCGGAGACGACCGCGCTCGGGGCCGCCTATCTCGCGGGACTTGCGGTCGGCTACTGGAAGGACACCGACGACGTGGTGAAGAACTGGGCCCTCGACCGCGAGTTCACGCCCGCCATGGCGGCGGCCAAACGTGACGGCCTGTACGCGCGCTGGCAGAAGGCGGTCGCGCGCTCGCGGGACTGGGAAGAGCACGCGGGCTGAGATGCCGCCCGGACGCCTGGCCGTCGCCGCCATTGCACTGGCCCTCTCGTCGGCGGCGCCGAGAGGCGCGGCCTCGGACGATTTCGTGTGCACCGAGGTCCTGGGCGTCTCCGTCACCGGCGACTGGTTCGGGGCCGGCTTCGAGAACGGGATCGACG
>DASTLK010000553.1:0-9752 GCA_035715025.1 Vicinamibacteria bacterium | reverse complement strand
GCCGGGCACGGTGGAAGGAGAGGGCTGAGACGTGGGGCCGGACGGAGAACCGCCTCCGCAGGCGGAGAGGGCAAGGAGCAGGCTGACGCAGGGAAGGCGGGGAATCCGGATCATGTAAACGAGTCATCTTACACGCGCTCGGCTCGCGTTAGAATCGCGCGGCCGCGGCTGTAACGCCCGAGGCTGTCGCGCGTCCCGCGCCAGGCGCGCGCGGCCTTTGACCTCGCCCGGGGACACGAGTCCCGCGCCCCCTTCTCCGCTTCTCCTGGATGCAGCCGGACTTAGGACGTGGCCTGCCCGTTGCAATCGTCCGGCGCAGGAGCGGGCGAACCATGGGGATCTGGGGCTCGAAGGTGGTGGTCGTGGACGACGACCTCGACACTCTCGACCTCGTGCGCTGTCTCCTCCGTGTGCAGGGTGCCCAGGTGGTCGGCGTGCGCGCGCCGGGCGAGGCCCTCTCCACCGTGATCGGCGTGATGCCCGACGTCCTGCTCGTCGACATCGCGATGCCGGGCGAGGACGGCCTCTCGCTCATCCGCAAGGTGCGCACGCTCTCGCCGGAGAAGGGCGGCCGCATTCCCGCCGCGACGCTCACGGCCTGCCCCTGCGTTCCCGAGCGTCTGGCCGAGTGGCGGCGCGCCGGGTTCCAGCGGCACGTGCCGAAGCCGTTCGCGCCGGATGATCTGATCGCGATCGTGGACGAGCTGGCCGGCCGGGTCGTCGAGCGCCGCACGAATGTGCTCCTGCCGGCCGCCCTGCCCACGGACGTGCACCGCGAGCGCCGTCGCGAACAGCGCGAGGTCCGGCTCTGCTGAGGCGACCAACTCGTTGAACGCCGAGGACTGACGCAACCTTTGACAACCGAGGCTCGTCTTAGAGAGCGGAGGTTGCAATGGGTCGACTGATCGCCGTACTCGCTCTTGCCGGCGCGGCCGCCTTCGCGGTACGCCCGGCATCCAATACCCACGCACGCTTGGCCGCTCCCGCGTCCGCGTCCGCCGCGGCCGAACGGGCCGATGTCGTCGTCGCGCAGGCCGAAAAGGATTTCGCCCGCCGACAGGCCGAGCTCGGGCTGGTGGGCGCCGCGCCCCTGTTCGGCGCGGAGGGACTGCCGAAGCCGACGCGCTGACACCGGTCGGTCGGGTTTCTCCTGCGGGCTGGTGAGACACTAGCCTCGGGAGGAGCCCCATGAGAGAACTCACCGCGCGACGGGTCAACCTGGCCGTCGCCGCCTTCCTCACCACCGCCATCAGCGCCGGCGCCGAGCCCGCACCCGCGGGCGCCGCGAAACGGGCATTCGTCGTGGCGGACTTCTATCGGCTCCGGCCGGTGCTCGAGCCGGTGGTCTCCCCCGATGGGCGCACGATCGTGTACACGGTCACGAGCCGCGACCTCGAGCACGCGAAGCAGACGGTGCACCTGTGGCGCGTCGATGCGGACGGGACCCATGCGCGCGCGCTGACCGGCGGCGACACCACGAACCAGCAGCCGACGTTCTCACCCGACGGCGGCCGCCTGGCCTTCCTGTCCACGCGCTCGAGCGAATCGCAGGTGTGGGTCCTGCCCCTCGGCGGCGGCGAGCCGGAGCAGAAGACCTGGTTTCCCGGCGGCGTCGGCGAGTTCCTCTTCTCGCCGGACGGCCGCCGCCTGGTGGCCGCCACCGACGTCTATCCGGAATGCGGCGCGGACGCCGCCTGCAACAAGAAGAGGGACGACGCACGGCAATCCGGCGCCCTGAAGGCGCACCTCACGGACACTCTCCTCTACCGCCACTGGACGCAGTGGGGAGAGGGGAAGCGGACCCATCTCCTCCTGTTCGATCTCGAGGCGGCGAAGGACGGGCCTTCGGCCGTCCGTGACCTCACGCCCGGCGAGTTCGACGCGCCCGTGTTCGAGGTGGGCGGCCACGGCGGTTTCGCGCTCTCACCGGACGGAAGGGAGCTGGCCTTCTCGTCGAATCGCGCCCCCGATCCGGCCTCGTCCACCAACTCCGACCTCTGGGTCGTCCCGGTGGACGGCCGTCCGGAGGAGCTGCGCGCGCCCCGCAACATCACCGCCGACAACGAGGCCTGGGACGGCTCGCCGCGCTACTCGCCGGATGGGCGTTTCCTGGCCTACCGTACGCAGCGCATCCCGCGCTACGAATCGGACCGGTTCCGCATCGCCCTCTACGACCGCCAGGCCGGGCGGAGCCGCATCCTCACCGAGGGCTTCGATGACTGGGTGACCGACCTCGCGTGGTCCGCAGGCTCGCGGCGACTGTATTTCCAGGCCGACGTGAAGGGCCGCACCCCCCTGCACGAGATCGACGTGGCGGGCGGAAAGATCCGCGTGCTCACGGGCGTCGGCACCCTGGACGGCTTCAAGGTCGCGGCCGACGACCGCTTCGCGGTGTTGGCGCGCCGCCGCGTCGGTGAGCCCTGGGAGCTGTACCGGCTGGACCTGGCGCGGCCGGGAGACGGCGCGGGCACGCGCATCACCGGCCACAACGCCGCCGTCGCGAGCGAGGTCGACATCCGGCCCGCGGAGGAAATGTGGGTGGAGGCGGCGGACGGAGCGCGCATCCAGGTCTTCATCGTGAAGCCGCACGGCTTCGACCCGAGCCGCAAGTACCCGCTCATCCTGAACGTCCACGGCGGCCCGCAGCAGCAGTGGACGGACGCGTTGCGCGGCGACTGGCAGGTCTACCCGGGCGCGGGCTATGTGG
Source organism: Vicinamibacteria bacterium (assembly GCA_035715025.1). GTDB lineage: Bacteria > Acidobacteriota > Vicinamibacteria > Fen-336 > Fen-336 > AA29. The sequence goes on along the minus strand of DASTLK010000553.1, from coordinate 7,045 downwards.
TCGCGTTCGCGAACCCGCGCGGGTCGACGGGGTTCGGGCAGGCCTTCACCGCCGCCATCTCGAAGGATTGGAACGGGAAGGCGATGGACGACATCGCGCGGGTCACGGAGGCGGTGGCCGCGCTACCGTACGTCGACGCCGAGCGCCTGGGTGCGATGGGATGGTCCTGGGGCGGCTACGCGATGATGTGGCTCGAGGGGCATTCGACGCGCTTCAAGGCCCTGGCCTCGATGATGGGGGTGTACGACCTGCGCGCCATGTACTCTGCGACCGAGGAGCTGTGGTTCCCGGAGTGGGACCTGGCCGGGCCGCCCTGGGAGCAGCCGGACCTCTACCGCCGGCTCTCGCCCTCGGAGTCCGTGACGAGCTTCAAGACGCCCTGCCTGGTCCTCACCGGCGAGCGCGACTTCCGCGTGCCCTACACGCAGTCGCTCGAGTTCTTCACCGACCTCCAGAAGATGCACGTGCCGTCGCGGCTGATCGTGTACGAGCGCGCCGGCCACTGGCCGTCGTGGCACGAGATGGCGCTCTACTACGCCGCCCACCTCGACTGGTTCCACCGGTGGCTGGGAGGCTCGGCGGCGCCCTGGGACCCGAAGGCGATCGTGGACGGCGCGGGAGTGCCCCCACCGCCACCCGCCGAGCGCTGAGGCCCGCGCTTCAGCGCTTGCGGACCTTGCCCGCGCCGCTGTCGCCGCTGGGCGGCCGGTCCTCGGCGTCGATCGCGCGCAGCGCGTTGAGGGCTTCCTCGTTGCGCGGCGAGAGCTGGAGCACCTTGCGGTACATCGCGGCCGCCCGCGCGCGGAGCTGCGCTCCGCGATAGAGCTCGCCCAGGACGAGGTAGGGCTCGGGGGCGTCCGGTGCCTCGCGCACCACCTGGCCCAGGACCTCCTCCGCGCGGTGCCGCCACTTCGGGTTCTTCATGTAGGCCCGGGCCAGGATCACGCGCGCGCGCCGGCTGGCCGTCGCCTCCAGCCGCGGGATCGCGCCCTCCAGGATCTGGATCGCGTCCCAGTACTTCTCCTCTCCCATGAGGCGCTGCGCCTTGGCGAGCTCGGTCGCGGCCAGTTTCTCGTCGACAGCCGGATCCGGAGGGGCGGGCGGGGGAGCGGGCGCGGAGACGGTGGACCCGGCCGAGGGCGGCGGAGGCTCGGGTCGCGGGGCGCGCCGCGCCTGGAACGAGGTCTCGTACCGCTGCCGCGAGGTCGGATTGCGCAGGATCTCGTAGGCCTCGCTCAGGCGGATGAAGACGGCGCTGCGCTTCTCACGCAGGTCTTCGAGCGACGGGTCGAGGGGCGCGTCCGGATGGTAGGGCCGGGCCAGACGGAAGTACGCGTCCTTGACCTCGTCGGGGGTCGCGCCGCGGGTGATGCCGAGGATCTCGAAGTGGTCCCGGGAGCGCAGCCCGTCGTGGAGATCCTGGATCTCGCGCCTCCGGAATTCGGCCGCGGCTCGGCGCGTGGCTTCCGACGCCGCGGGATCCGTCTTGGGCGCGGGAGGAGGTGAGGGCGTGGCCGTTGCCGCGGCCGCGGGCGGCGCGACCGGGGGTGCGCTGGCAGCGACGACGGACGGAGGCGGACCGGGTGCGGCCGCGGCCGGGCCGGAGCCGGGCGCACCGCGCGCGCCCGTGCGCGGCGAGCTGCGCGCGGCGGGGGCCCGGTATTCGACGGCGCCCGTGCACAGCAGCGCGAAGAGGCTCCGTTCCGTGTCCTCCGCCGGGAGCGGAGTCAGGTGGAAGACCTCGCGCGCGGTCAGCGTCCCGTCCACGCGGGAGAGGACGAAGCCGTCGGTGGGGGTGAGGGTGAGCTTCTGGGCCCCCAGCATCGGATGCGAGGCGGGCGCGATCACGCGGTCGATGTCACCGAGGACCGCGGTCACGATCGCCGGCTCCTGGATGCGGCGAGCCGCTTCCAGGATCATCTCGCCGGGGGCCACCCGCGACAGCAGCTCCTCCTCGAGGAACGTGTCCTCGCCCAGCTCCTCGAACGAGTACTTCACGTCCGCCATCTCGGTGACGTTGAACAGCACCTCGCGCACGTGGAGCTTGATCGAGCTCTCCAGCTCCTCCTTGGCCATGAGGCCCATGGAGTCCAGCACCGTACCGAGCTTCTTGCGCTCGGAGAGGACGATGACCCGCGCGCGGTCGAGGTCCTGCTGGGCGAGGAGGCCGTAGCGGACGAGCACGTCCCCGAGATGCTCGCCCTCGACGTCGCTCGTGGCGTGGAGGATCTGGCCCTTGAGGAAGCGCAGGCTGCGCCACTGCTTGGGCCGCGTGAAATGAAGGTGACCCGTGCGACCGCCGACGTAGATGTCCCGCATGAGCTGGAACAGCGGGCTGGGATCCACGATGGTCCGCGGGGTCTCGGGGGCGGGCGCGGGGCGCGGAGGCAAGACGGACGTCGCCGGGATGGGGACCGCCTCCGGTGCGCGCGCGGGAGCCGCGGGCGCCGGAGCCGAAGGGGCCACCGCCGGCATCGGCCGCAGGCCCAGCCCCGCCGCGAAAGGCCGCAGCGCGTCCGCGAACTCGGCGGCATTCTGGTAGCGCGCGGCCGCGTCCTTGGCCAGGGCCTTGGCGAGGATGGGGATGAGGGCGCGGTATTCCGGGGTGTACGGAAAGTCGAAGGCGGGATCGTCGTGGGTGATCTTGTAGAAGATCGCCATGATCCCTTCCGCGTGGAACGGCCGCGTGCCCCGCACGAGCTCGTAGAGCATCGCGCCCGTGCTGAAGAGATCGCTGCGTCCGTCCACCACCTCGCCCCGCACCTGCTCCGGGGACATGTACTCGGCGGTGCCCACCACCATCCCCGTGCTCGTGATGTTGCCCATCGCGAAGCGGGCCACCCCGAAGTCCATGATCTTCACGCCGCCTTCGTCGGTGAGGAACACGTTGGCGGGCTTGACGTCGCGATGGACGATCCCGACCTTGTGCGCGTGGGCCAGGCCTTCCAGCACCGAGACCACGATCGACACCTTGCGTTCCAGGGTGAGGGGCGGCGTGGCCCGCATGGAGTGGAAGAGGTCGTTCCCGCCGAGGAACTCCATGGCAATGTAGGGGGAGCCGTCGGAGTGGTACCCCAGGTCGAAGACGGTCACCACGTTGGGATGCATCATGCGCGCGACCGCGCGCGCTTCGCGCTCGAAGCGGTGCTTCTGCTCCGGATCGCGCGCGATCTGGGGCAGCATCACCTTGAGCGCGACGTCCCGCTCGAGCAGCGGGTCGTGGGCATGGTAGACGACGCCCATGGCCCCGGAGCCGAGGCGTCCCAGGATGTCGTACTTGCCGACACGAGGAGGGAAATCGGGGGCTGGGGCCTCCGGTTGCAGCTCCGGCGTCACTTCTTCGGGATCCGAGCTCAAGCCAGTGGGTTCAACGGAGGGCCGGGGGAATTAGAGGCTAGAGGCCGGGGGGTGTCAAGGATGCCGCACACGTCCGGAGCGCCAGGCGTCCCGCGGACGCCCGGCGCGAGGCCGTGCCGCTACTCTCGCACGACCTTCTTGTGCGTCTTGCGGTCGTAAACGGTGCCCGCGGCACCACCAACGAGCCCTCCGATGAGCGCGCCCTTCTTGCCGCCGACGAGGGCGCCAATGCCCGCGCCGCCGATGGCGGAGCCTCCGATGATCTCCGCGCTGTGCTTCTTCGACCGCGTGTGGACGTAGTAGCGCGGGCGGGCGACGGCGCGCGTGCGATACACGACGCGTTCGCGCACGGGAGCGGCCGCGACGGGGACGGCCACCGCGCCCGCGCCGGAGCCGGCGAAGGCCTGGGCCGGCGGGACGGCGGCGACGGGAGCGGGGGCCACGGGATCGAGATAGGAACCAGGAACGGGGGTGGCCGGCGCGACCGCTGCAGGCTGGGCGGCCCGGGTCGTCGACGAATAATGTGCCACCGCGCTGAGGCCGGCCAGGGCCAGCACTCCGGCGCCGATGGCGACGTTGCGTGAAATCATTGCGGTTCTCCTTTTACAAATTACAAAAGGAGCGGGCGCGGGCCGGCCCCGCCCCTGGTGCAGGAGACCAGGAGCAAAAGCGGTGCCAGAGTGGCTGTCAGCGCGATTCGAAGGTGAGCGAGATCAAGGTCCCGTCCGCGCCGTCGGATGGGGGCGCCTGGACCAGCCGATAGCGCGCCGTCACCGCTTCGTGCTGCGGCCCGCACGTGAAGGTCCGCTCGAGGGGGTCTCCATCACGGCCGTACAGGAACACGCCGGTGGCGGAAGGCGCCTCCAGGCGCAGCGGCGCTCCCGCGCCCGTGACCACGAAGCGCAGCACGCCGCGGGGCCGGCAGTCGAGGGCGAGGAGCGTGCCTTTGACCTCGGCCGTCCCCGCCGTCAGGCTCTCGAGTCGCGAGAGCAGATGCTGGCTGAGGAAGCGGTCGACGTCGTCGCGCGCCATCGCTCCCGTGCGCAGGAGCGCGGTCCGCGCCGCCGTGAAGTCGTTCTTCCGCGCGTACAGGCTGGCCAGGGTGAGGCCGAGGTCGGCGCGCGCGGGATCGCGGCCGAGAGCGAGCAGGACCTGCGCGATCCGCACATCGTAGGGCTGTGGGCGCAGCCGGGCCAGCAGCTCGCAGGCGTCGGCCAGCTGCGGATCCAGGGCCAGGGCGCGCTCGAGGGCCGCCACCGCCTCCGCCTCGCGTTCGGGAGAGAGCACTTCGCCGCGCGCCGACGTCTCGCGCACGAGCATCTCCGCGTAACGAGAGAGGGCCACCGCGTCCGCGGGATCGGCGGCGAGGGCGAGAGCGACCTCGCGCCGCGCCTCATCCCATCGCCCCTGGCGCACGGCGGCGGCGGCGAGCGCGGCATGGGCGGGGCCGAAGCGTTGATCGCTGTCGACGGCGCGCTCGAGGTGCCGCCGCGCCTCCGGGAGGCGCAACGCGTGAAGGAGGAGGTCGCCCAGGCGGAACTCCACCTCAGCCGGCCGCGCGGCCTCGCTCTCGACGGTGACGTCGCCGTCCAGGCCCAAGGTGTCGAAGCGGCCCACGGGCAGCGGAGCGACGACATAGGCGGCGAGCAGTCCCTCCGCCGCGTCCGGGTTCGCGCCGAACGCGGAGGCGAATGCGCGAGCCGGCTCCGCCCCGGCCGCGATCGCGGAGAGGAAGACTTGCAGGTCCGCGGGGCCGGTCGGGCCACGGCCGAAGACGATCCAGTGCGCGAGGGCCCACGATTGCGAATAGAAGATCCCGCGCTCGTCGCCCTCGTTGTACAGGGGAGACGAGCCGTCCACCTGCAGCAGGCGCGCGAGCGGCAGGGCCTTCTCGCGCTGGAGCCGACGCAGGTGGTCGGGGGCGGGGAGGCCCACCAGCGCCTCCGCCCCCGCCGCCGTCCAGCGGGAGAAGACCTCCGCCAGTCCCTCCGACAGCCACAAGGGCTGCGCGCTCAGCGTCCGGTTCAGGACGACGTGCGCGTATTCGTGGAAGAGGGTCTCGCTTGCCTCCTGGCCGTCGGAGCCCAGGCTGGCCGCGATGTAGTCGCGGTCCGATCCCGCCTGGAAGTATCCCTCGACGTCCTGGGGCCGGCCGCGATAGACGGGCCGGAAAGGCGCGAACGAGTCCTGGTCGCGGAAGGCAATGACGACGGTAGGCGGATCGGCGCTCTGCGGTGCGCGGCCGAGCACCGCGGCCAGGACGCGCCGGAACCGCTCCAGGCCCGCGGCCACGGCCCGCGCCCGCTCCGGGGCGGCGTCGCTGAGCACTTCGAAGTGCGCGGACCGGACGCGCACCCAGTCCCCGGCGCGCGCGGATGGCGCGAGGGCAGGGAGGCACATCAGGAGGGGGAGACAGCGAGGGAGAGACGCGCAGCTGATCAGGCGCGGCACCGTGGGTCTCCCGCGAAGATAGCGCTACGCGCGACCCGCAGCAAACGCGATCGCGCGCCGCGCTGCCTGTGACGAGAATTCGAAGTCAGGCGAGGGACGGGCGCGATCGGTCGGCTGACGGCGATGAAGCGCGCGGGGTTACAGCGGCCGCAGTGGAGCGCCGCGCGCAAGCACCTTCTTGCTGATCGCTGGGGTGGGGCCCCCAGCGCCGTCCTCTATGAGGTCATGCGCGCGGTGCGGAGCGAGGCCGCGCACCCCGCGCGCCCACCGCCTGTCTCCCGAGCAATCCGCCTAACCCGCGGACATCGAATCGAGGAATTCCTTGTTCGACTTCGTCTTGGCCAGCCGCTCCAGCATCAGCTCCATGGCCTCGACCGGAGACAGCGAGTTGAGCACCTTGCGCAGCACCCAGATCCGGTTCAGCTCGTCCTTGGGCAGGAGCAGCTCTTCCTTGCGCGTGCCGCTGCGGTTCATGTCCACGGCGGGGAAGATGCGCCGGTCGACCATCTTGCGGTCGAGCACGATCTCGCTGTTGCCGGTCCCCTTGAACTCCTCGAAGATCACGTCGTCCATGCGCGAGCCCGTCTCCACCAGGGCGGTCGCGATGATGGTGAGGGAGCCGCCGTCCTCGATGTTGCGCGCGGCCCCGAAGAACCGCTTGGGACGCTGCAGGGCGTTCGAGTCCACGCCGCCCGACAGCACCTTGCCGGACGGGGGCACGATCGCGTTGTAGGCGCGGGCCAGGCGGGTGATGGAGTCGAGCAGGATCACCACGTCGCGCTTGTGCTCGACGAGGCGCTTCGCCTTCTCGATCACCATCTCCGCGACCTGCACGTGACGCGTGCCCGGCTCGTCGAAGGTGGAGCTGATGACCTCGCCCTTGACCGACCGCTGCATGTCGGTGACTTCCTCGGGCCGCTCGTCGATGAGGAGCACGATGAGCGTGATCTCGGGGTGGTTGGCCGCGATCGAGTTCGCGATGTTCTGCAGGATCATGGTCTTTCCCGTGCGGGGGGCGGCCACGATCAAGCCGCGCTGTCCCTTCCCCAGCGGCGTCATCATGTCGAGCACGCGTGAGGTGAGGTTGTCGGGCGCGGTCTCCAGCCGGATGCGCTCGCTGGGATAGAGAGGCGTGAGGTTGTCGAAGAGGACCTTGTCCTTGGCCGCGTCCGGCGGCTCGAAGTTGATGGCCTCGACCTTGATGAGCGCGAAGTAGCGCTCGCCTTCCTTCGGCGGG
>DASTLK010000552.1:0-2712 GCA_035715025.1 Vicinamibacteria bacterium | reverse complement strand
GGTCGGGCGGCGCCGGGATCCCGAAGAGACCCGTCACCGTGGGCAGGATGTCCGCGAGCTGCGCGGGCGCGTCCACCGTCTCGCCCGAGCGGTGCCCAGCGGGCAGCTTCACGAGCAGCGGGATCCGCAACGCTTCCGCATACAAGAGGATCGAGTGCTGCTCCTCGCCGTGGTCGCCCAGGCCCTCACCGTGATCGGAAGTGAAGATCACGAGCGCGCGATCGTAAAGCCCCTGGGCGCGCAGGTGATCGAGGAAGGCGCCCACGATCGCGTCCGCGCTGGCGATCTCGCCGTCGTAGGCCGACGGATAGCGGGACCGGAACGGCTCCGGCGGGTCGTACGGGACATGGGGCTCGTACAGGTGCAGGAAGAAGAAGAAGGGCGCGCCGCGATGGGTGTCGATCCATTCCTCGGCGAGCGCCGCCGTGACGTCTCCGCGGCGCTGGTACTCGCCGAACGCGCCCCCGGCCGACGGGTCGATCCCGTCCTCGTAGAAATCGAAGAGGGACGCCAGGCCGGTGTCGGCGCGCAGCACGTACGAGGAGACGGCGGCTCCGGTGGCGTAGCCCCGTGCTTTCAGGAGCGCGGGCAGGCTCGGGGCGGCCCCGCGTCGAAGCGTAAAGCCCGCGTTGGCACGGACTCCGTGCTGGGGCGGGAGCAGGCCGGTGAGCATGGTCACGTGCGAGGGCAGGGTCAGCGGCGCCGGGGACCAGGCGTTGCGAAAGAGCACGGAGTCGCGGCGGAGGCGGTCCAAGGACGGCGTGGCCACGCGGCCGTAGCCGTACGCGGGCAGGTGGTCGGCGCGCAGCGTGTCGACCGAGATGAGGATGACGGGCGTGCCCGGCGCGATGCGTGGCGTGTCGGTACGTCCGCCGCACGCGGCCGCGAGCAGCGCGAGGATGAGGACAGGGCCCGGCTTCCGCAAGCCGCGGACGGTAAGCACGAGCGGATGATAACGGGCCGATCGTCCCTTACAATCGGACGTCGGATCCGTTCTGCCCCTGTCCACACTCCACTGGAGATGACCGATGAACACTCGCGCGCGCGCCCGCGCCTTCATCCTCGCCGCTGTCTCGATCTCCTCACTTCCGCTCGCCGCGCAGCCCACCACGGGGACGCAGCCCGTGACTCACGAAGCGCTGTGGCTGATGAAGCGGGTCGGCGCGCCCGTGCTGTCCCCGGACGGCAAGTGGGTGGTCACGTCGGTGGCCGAGCCCAGCTACGACGAGAAGAAGGAGATCTCCGACCTGTGGATCGTGCCCGCGGACGGTAGCGCGCCCCCACGTCGGCTGACTTCCTCGAAGGCGGCGGAGAGCGGCGCGGACTGGAGCCCGGACAGCCGCCGGCTCGCCTTCACCACGAAGCGCGAGGACGACGACGTCGCCCAGGTGTACGTGCTCGACGTCGCGGGGGGCGGCGAAGCGCGACGCGTGACGTCGGCCCCCCTGGCCGCGCGCGCCCCGCGCTGGAGCCCGGACGGCAAGTCCATCCTCTATCAGAGCGCCGTCTATCCGGGCGCCGCGGACGCGGAGGCGAACAAGAAGATCGCGGCCGAGCGGAAGGACCCGAAGTCGAAGGTCCGCATCTACGACGTCTTCCCCATCCGGCGCTGGGACAAGTGGCTCGACGACACGCAGACCCATCTGTTCGTGGTGCCCGTGGACGGTGACGGCAAGGCGCGCGACCTGCTCGCGGGCACGGCCCTGGTCGCGCAACCCGGGTTCGGAGCGCCGGGCGGCGAGGGATCGGGCGAAGACTTCGCGCCGGCGTGGACGCCGGACGGATCCGCGGCCGTCTTCGTCGCCACCACCAATCGCACGAGCGCGGCCTACGAGGAAGTGGCGACGCACCTGTATCAGGTGCCGGTGGGCGGGGGCGAGCCGGGGGCGCTCACGACCGGGAAGGTGAGCGACGGCGCGCCACGCTTCGCCCCGGACGGACGCACGTTGTGCTTCCGGCGAAGCGAGGACGCGGGCCGGATCTACGCCCTCGATCGCCTGGCCTGCGCGGCCTGGCCCTGGACGGGCGCGGTCACGACGCTCACGCCCTCGTTCGACCGCTCCGTGGCCGACTTCGCGATCGCGCCCGACGGGCGCGTCTTCCTGACCGCGGAGGACTCCGGCTTCGTCAAGCTGTACTCCGTGCCCGCGAAGGGAGGCGAGGTCACGCCCGTCCTCGACGCGCGCGGCGTCTTCGGGTCCATCGAGGTCGCGGAGACGGCGAAGCCGACCGTCCTCGTGGCGAGCTGGGGGAGCGCCACGCGGCCCGCCGAGATCGTGCGCATCGACCCCGCCCTCAAGAAGCAGTCCAGCCTGACCAGCTTCACGACCGATGCCGCGAGCAGGCTCGGTTGGGCGCCGCTCCAGGAGTTCTGGTTCGACAACGACAAGGGCCGGCGCGTGCACAGCTTCGTCGTGCTGCCGCCTGCATTCGACGCCGCGAAGAAGTACCCGCTCTTCGTCCTCATCCACGGCGGCCACGCGAACATGTGGCGCGACCAGATCACGCTGCGCTGGAACTATCACCTCCTGGCCAGCCCCGGGTACGTCGTCCTCCTCACCGACTACCGCGGCTCGACCGGTTACGGCGAGGCCTTCACCCTGGACATCCAGGGCGATCCTCTGCGCGGTCCGGGGAACGACCTCAACCGCGCGGCCGACGAGGCCATCAAGCGCTTTCCCTACATCGACGCCAGCCGGCAGGCCGCGGGCG
>DASTLK010000551.1:0-6709 GCA_035715025.1 Vicinamibacteria bacterium | reverse complement strand
GCCGCGGATCGCCCACCGGCACGCCTCGATGTCGCGCACGTCGGCGCCCATCCCCGCGTGCTCGGGGCCCAGCGCGCGGGCCAGCGCCTCCGCGCGCCGCGCATCGCGGCCGGCCACGATCACCCGATGGCCGCGCCCGGCGAGATCGCGGCTGACGCGCGCCCCGAAGGTGCCGTAACCGCCGAGGACGGCGACGGTGCTCGGCTTCACCGAGGATGCGGCGATGACGAGGCGGCCAGGGCCCAGGCCAGGAAGAGGGGCATGGTCAGCGCCGTTCCCACCATCACGTGGAAGGGATCGCCGGTCAGGCCCGCCCCGGCCAGGACGAGGCCGGCCACGAACGTGAGCACGCCGAGGCCTCGGGTCAGGGTCGCGCTGCGGGGAAGACCCAGCGTGGCCACGAGGACGGCGAGTGAGTACAACCCGTTCGCGCAGGTCAGGCTGGCCGTCCCGAGGTGCCTCTCGAACTGGAGGAACCGCGAGACGTCCCCGGCCGCGCGCGCGGGCAGCACGAAGATGTAGGTGAGGTCGCAAGTGATGTCGACGACGGCGCCGACGGTGGCAAGGGTCGTGGCGGCGACGGTGAAGGCGGACGGTTGCGCGCGCGCGAGGAGTCGCAGGAACGCGACCAGGGCCACGGCACACGCGATCCACACCAGCCAACCCGCGGTCCAGCCGAGGGGGCGCGCGGTCAGGTAGCGGATCCGCTCCAGGAGCGGCGCCGCCGGCGTGCCCGACTTCATCGTGGCCGCGGCCAGGACGAGTCCGGTGACATGCAGGCCCACGTTGATCCAGGCCGCGGTGCGCAGCGCTGTCATGGTCCGCTCCGTTTCCCCGGCGCCGTGAGCGCCGATTGTATACTCGCGCCCATGTCCGTCCTCGAGAGCCACGTCGACGTGAGCTCCGCGGAGTTCCGCGAGAACCTCGCTCACATGTCGTCCCTCGAAGCGGATCTTCGCCGGCGGCTGGAGGAAGCGCGGGGGGGCGGGGGCGAGGACGCGATCCAGCGGCAGCGGGAGCAGGGCAAGCTGCTCGCGCGCGAGCGGGTCGAGCGTCTCCTCGACCCGGGCACGCCGTTCCTCGAGATCGCCGCCCTGGCCGGCCATGGCCTGTACGACGGCGCCGCGCCGGGGGCGGGCATGGTCACGGGCATCGGGCGCGTGCGCGGCCGCGAGGTCATGGTCGTGGCCAACGACCCCACCGTGAAGGGCGGGACCTACTTCCCGATCACGGTCAAGAAGCACCTGCGCGCGCAGGAGATCGCCCAGGAGAACCGCCTTCCCTGCCTGTACCTGGTCGACTCGGGCGGCGCCTTCCTGCCCTTGCAGGCCGAGGTGTTCCCCGACCGCGAGCACTTCGGCCGCATCTTCTACAACGAAGCGCGCATGAGCGCGCTGGGGATCCCGCAGGTCAGCCTGGTGCTCGGCTCCTGCACCGCGGGTGGCGCCTACGTGCCCGCGATGAGCGACGAGGCCGTCATCGTGAAGGGCCGCGGCACCATCTTCCTGGGCGGGCCGCCGCTGGTGAAGGCGGCGACGGGCGAGCAGGTCACGGCGGAGGAGCTGGGCGGCGCGGACGTACACACGCGGATCAGCGGCGTGGCCGACCACCTGGCCACCGACGACGCGCACGCCCTCGAGATCGCGCGCGACATCGTGGGACATTTCACCGGCGGCAAGGCTCTGCCGTGGGAGGTCCGGGAGGCCGAGGAGCCCGCCTACGATCCCAAAGAGATCGGGGGTGTCGTCCCCCTGAGCGTCCGCAAGGGCTACGACGTGCGCGAGGTGATCGCGCGCGTGGTGGACGGCAGCCGCTTCAGCGAGTTCAAGGCCCTCTACGGATCGACTCTCGTCACCGGCTTCGCCCACATCATGGGTTTTCCCGTAGGCATCCTCGCGAACAACGGCGTGCTCTTCTCCGAGAGCGCGTTGAAGGCGACTCACTTCATCGAGATGTGCTCCCTGCGCCGCATCCCGCTCGTCTTCCTGCAGAACATCACCGGGTTCATCGTGGGCAAAGAGTACGAGCATCGCGGCATCGCCAAGGACGGGGCCAAGATGGTGCACGCGGTGGCCAACGCGCAGGTCCCCAAGTTCACGGTCATCGTCGGCGGGAGCTTCGGCGCGGGCAACTACGGGATGAACGGCCGGGCCTACCAGCCGCGCCAGCTCTGGATGTGGCCCAACTCGCGCATCTCCGTGATGGGCGGGGAGCAGGCGGCCTCCGTGCTGGCCCAGGTCAAGCAGGAGCAGCGAGGGCGCGAGGGCCGGGTCATGACCCCGGAGGAGATCGACGCGGTGAAGGCTCCCGTCCTCGCCAAATACGAAGAAGAGGGCAGCCCGTACTACTCGACGGCGCGGCTGTGGGACGACGGGGTGATCCCGCCCGCGCAGACGCGGACCGTCCTCGGCCTCGGGATCTCCGCCGCCCTGAACGCGCCGATTCCGGAAACGAGATTCGGCGTGTTCAGGATGTGAACGGCCCCAGCCGTCCCTACCACGTCCTCCGGCACCGCGACTTCCGCCTCCTCTGGGGCTCCCAGTTCGTCTCCCTCACCGGCAGCCAGATGCAGGTGGTGGCCCTCAACTGGCACATCTACCTGCTGACGGGCTCGCCGCTCGCGCTCGGCCTCGTGGGGCTGACGCGCGTGGTCCCCGTGATCGTCTTCTCGCTCTGGGGCGGCATCGTGGCCGATCGCTTCGACCGCCGCCGCGTGATGCTGATCTCGCAGTCCGCGATGGCGGTCTTCTCGACGCTGCTGGCCTTGCTGACCTTTCGCGGCCACGCCAGCCTGGGCGTGCTCTACGCGCTGAATGCCGCCACGGGGGCGGCCTCCGCGTTCGACAACCCGGCGCGGCAGTCGCTGGTGCCGCGCCTCGTCCCCCCGAAGGACCTGGCGAGCGCGCTCGCCCTGAACCTCGTGATGTTCCACGCCGCGTTCATCGGCGGTCCCGGCCTGGCCGGCCTGCTCCTGGCCGGGGGCGGCGCGGCCATGCCCGGGGCGGCGGCGCGGGCGGTGGCGGGGGCCCAGGCGGGGAGCCTGCCCGTCATCGCCACGATCTACTCGGTGAACGCCCTGTCCTTCCTCGCCGTGATCGCCGCCCTCCTCCTGATGCGCACGAACACCGCGCCGGAGCCGGGCACGGTGACGGACGAGCACCCGCTGGACTCGCTCAAGACCGGACTGCGCTTCGTGTTCACCACACCCATCATGGTCTGGACGATGGGCCTCGACTTCGTCGCGACCTTCTTCGCGGGCTCGCTCTCGCTGCTGCCCATCTTCGCGGACCAGGTCCTCCACGTGGGCGCCGCCGGCTACGGCTGGCTGGTGGCGGCGCCCGCGCTGGGGGCGCTCCTCGGCTCGATCTACACGTCCGTGGTGCACCTGCCGCAGCGGCAAGGCCGCGTGCTGCTCTGGGCCATCGCCGCCTACGGCGCCTCCACGATCGTCTACGGGCTGGGACCGCGGTACTGGATCGTCTTCCTCGCCCTCGCGGGGACGGGCCTCAGCGACCTCGTCTCCACCGTGATCCGCCAGACCCTGCGCCAGCTCCTCACCCCGGACGCCCTGCGCGGGCGCATGACGTCGGTGAACATGATCTTCTTCATGGGCGGCCCGCAGCTCGGGGAGATGGAAGCGGGGCTCGTGGCCTCGATCTTCACTTCGGCCGCGCTCGGGGCCCGGGTGTCCGTGGTGATCGGCGGCGTGCTGACCCTGGTCGCGGCGGCCGTGGTCGCCGCGCGCTCGCGCCTGGTGCGCGACTACGAGCCCCCCACGACGGCCTGAGCTCGCCCGCCGCCACTTCGCCCGCCGGCTTGGGTCAGAATAGTGAGCACCCCGCGCAAGGAGGAGCCGTGCAGCTCGAACGACTACAGGTGGAATTCGACGGGCCGGTGGCGCGCGTCTGGATGAATCGCCCGGACGCCCGCAACGCGTTCGACGGGCTGATGACCACCGAGCTGCGCAAGACCCTCTTCGACCTCCGCACCGTCGATTCCGTGCGCGTGATCGTGCTCGGCGGGCGCGGTCCCGCCTTTTGCGCGGGGGCCGACCTGCAGTGGATGAAGGCCACCGTCGCCTTCACGCGCGAGGAGAACCTGCGCGAGGCGCAGGGTCTGGCCGACCTGTTCTTCACGGTGTACGAGTCGCCCAAGCCCGTGGTCGCGCGCGTGCACGGCGCGGCCCTGGGCGGGGGAGCGGGACTCGTGGCCGCCTGCGACATCCCGGTGGCCGCGCTGGGCACGCAGTTCGGGTTCACCGAAGTCCGCCTCGGCATCATCCCCGCCGTCATCTCGCCGTACGTGGTGAGCAAGATCGGCGAGTCCGCCGCCCGCGAGCTGTTCCTGACCGGGGAGCGCTTCGAAGCGGTCAAGGCCTGCGAGATCGGCCTCGTGCGCCAGGCCGTGCCGGAGGAAGACCTCGACCAGGTGGTGGAGGCCCGCATCGGGGAGCTGCTCCAGTCCGCGCCGCGCGCGGTGGCGGAAGCGAAGGCGCTGATCCGCGAGGTGGCCTGGAGGCGCGTCGAGGACGTGCAGCGCTACACCGTCGAGCGCATCGCCGACATCCGCATCTCGGCCGAGGCCCAGGAGGGCATGAAGGCGTTCCTCGAGAAGCGGAAGCCATACTGGATCGTGTGAGGAAGGTCCTCATCGCCAACCGCGGCGAGATCGCCGTGCGCGTGGCGCGCACCTGCCGCGTCATGGGGATCGCGACCGCGGCCGTGTACTCGGAGGCGGACGCGGGCGCCCTGCACACGCGCGTGGCCGACGAGGCGGTCCCGATCGGACCCGCGGAGGCGGCGCGGTCGTATCTGAGCATCGACGCCATCCTTGCCGCCGCCCGCCGCACCGGCGCGGACGCGATCCATCCCGGCTACGGCTTCCTCAGTCAAAGCGGCGACTTCGCGGACGCGGTCGCGCGCGCGGGCCTCACCTTCATCGGCCCTCCCGGGGACGTGCACCGTACGATGGGCGACAAGAAGGGGGCCCGCCGCTTGATGGCGGCGGCGGGCGTGCCCGTCGTGCCCGGATACGACGGCGACGACCAGAGCGATGCCGCCCTCGCCCAGGAAGCCGCGCGCATCGGATGGCCCGTGATGATCAAGCCCTCCCGCGGCGGCGGCGGCAAGGGCCTGCGCGTGGTCCGCGGCGACAAGGACTTCCTCTCCGCGCTGGCCGGCTCCCGCCGCGAGGCGCGCGCGGCCTTCGGCGACGACGTCGTGGTGCTGGAACGGCTCTTGGAACGGCCTCGCCACCTCGAGGTGCAGGTCCTGGCCGACCAGGCGGGGCACGTGGTCCACCTCCTCGAGCGCGAGTGCTCCATCCAGCGCCGTCATCAGAAGGTCGTGGAGGAGACGCCCAGCCCGGCCCTGAGCGACGAGCAGCGCCTTCGCCTGTGCGCGGCGGGCGTGGCCGCGGCGCGGGCGGCCGCGTACGTCAACGCGGGCACGGTCGAGTTCCTGCTCGATCCCTCCGGCACCTTCTACTTCCTCGAGATGAACACCCGCCTGCAGGTCGAGCATCCGGTGACGGAGTGCGTCACCGGCCTCGACCTCGTGCGGTTGCAGATCGAGGTGGCCGCGGGCCTGCCCCTGGCCATCGCGCCGGACACGATCATCGCGCGCGGCCACGCGCTCGAATGCCGGCTCAGCGCGGAAGACCCGTGGAACGCGGACCTGCCCTCTGCCGGACGCATCCTTCACTTCTCGCCTCCGGAGGGTCCGGGCATCCGATTCGACGGGGGCATCGCCGCCGGCTCCGAGGTCGGCATCCACTACGATCCCCTCCTGGCCAAGCTCGTCACCTGGGGGGCCACGCGGGCCGAGAGCATCGAGCGCATGGCGGACGCGCTGCGCCGGACGGTGGTGCTGGGCGTGGCGACGAACCTGGAACGGCTGCAGGCGGTCGTGGACCATCCCGCGTTCCGCCGCGGGGAGCTGCACACGGGCTTCCTGGAGGAACACCTCGGCGCGCTCCAGCGCGTGGCCTGTCCACCGGCGGAGGGCCTCGCCGCGGCGGCGGTGGCCCTGAGCCGCGCCTCCCGAACCCCCCAGGGAGCGCGCACCGCTTCCGACCCGTGGGAGAGCCTCGGCCCCTGGAGGCTCGGCTGATGCGTCTCGTCTGCGGAGACCAGGCGATCGAAATCGACGTGCAGGACGCGGGTGGCGAGGCCCGCGTGACCGTGGCCGGGCAGACGTTCGAAATGCGCGTGGAAACGGTAGGACCAGGCACGTTCGTTTGCAGCCAGGGTGACCGGCACCAGTCCTTCCACTGCGTCCGCGATGGCGACACCGTGCACCTCTTCTGGGGCGGCCGCGTGTACCGGCTGGAGGAGGAGACGGAGAGGAGCCGAGGGTCGCATCGCCACGTCGGGGGCGGGCTGGAAGCGCCCATGCCGGGCAAGGTCATCGCCGTGAAGGTCGCGCCCGGTGATACGGTGGGGAAGGGGGACGAGCTGGTCGTCGTCGAGGCCATGAAGATGGAGAACGCCGTCCGCGCCCCCCGGGCCGGCCGCGTGAAGTCGGTCTCCGCGCGGGTCGGGGACATGGTGAGCCCCGGAGTCGTGCTGGTGGAGCTGGAATGACGCTGCCGCCGCGAGTGCGCGTGGTGGAGGTCGGCCCGCGCGATGGGCTGCAGAACGAGGCGGCCACTCTCGGCCTCGAGGACAAGGTCGCGTTCGCGCAGGCCCTGATCGACGCCGGCCTGCCCG
>DASTLK010000550.1:0-10062 GCA_035715025.1 Vicinamibacteria bacterium | reverse complement strand
CCCGAAGACGAGCACGACCAGGATCGGCTGGGTCAGCGTGGCCATGAGGAGCATCCCGCCGTGCCGTCCGGCCACCACGAGGTCGCGGCGCAGCAGGGCGAAGAAGGCGGTCATTCGCGCAGTTCCTTCCCGGTGAGATGGATGTAGACGTCCTCCAGGCTGGGCTGGGTGAAGCTGACGTGATGGAGGTCGCCGCCCCCCTCGCGGACGGCGAGCAGGACGCGGTCGAGCAGGCCGTTGCCCGTGTCCACGAACAGGCGCAGCCGCTCCAGCCCGTCGTCGTCGCCGGTGGCCGCGACGCCCTCCAGGCGCAGCACGCCCGGCAGCTTCTCGAGACGAGGCGCCACCGGCGTCCCGCTGCGGACCCACACGTCGAGGATGTGACCGCCGGGCAGGCTGCGCTTGAGGGCGGCGGGCGTATCGATGGTGAGGATCGCGCCGTGGTCGATGATGGCCAGCCGCTGGCAGAGCCGGTCCGCTTCCTCCATGTAGTGCGTGGTCAGGATGATGGTCAGCCCTCGCCGCTGCAGGCCACGCAGGGTGTCCCACAGCGCGCGGCGGGCCTGGGGGTCGAGACCCGTGGTGGGCTCGTCCAGGAGCAGCACCCGCGGGTCGTGCATGAGGGCGCGCGCGATCATGGCCCGCTGCTGCAGGCCGCCGGAGAGGGTCAGGGGCTTCGCGCTCGCTTTGTCCGCGAGCTGCATCTCCGCGAGCAGGCGGTCGGCGCGCGCCTCGCGCTCGGCCGCGGCCAGCCCGAAGTAGCGCCCGTGATAGGTGAGGACCTCCCGCACGCTGAGGTCCCGGTCGAGGTTGCGGGTCTGGGGCACCACCGCGATGAGGCGCTTGACCTTCTGCGGCTCGCGCCGCGCGTCCACGCCGTCCACCACGATGCGCCCGGAGGTGGGCCGCACCAGGCTCGTGATGCAGCCGAGGGTCGTGCTCTTGCCCGCGCCGTTGGGGCCGAGCAGGCCGAACGTCTCGCCCGCTTCCACCGCGAACGAGATCCCGCGCACCGCCTCCACGGCCGGAGTCTTCCGGGTGCCGGGATACGTCTTCCTCAGGTCTTCGACGACGAGAACGGGGGGCATCGCGCGCGCGATCCTATCCCGACACGAGGGCGCCGTCGCGCACGACCACGCGGCCCTCCTTCACGACCGTCCGCACCGCCGGAATGCCCACGCGCACGAGATCGAGAAGGCGTGCCGAGCGCAGGACCACGAGATCGGCGCGCTTGCCCGTTTCCAGGCTGCCCCTCTCGGCGTCCACGGCCAGCGAGTAGGCCCCATTCAGGGTGGCCGCGGTGAGGGCCTCCTCCAGCGAGAGCCCCATGGCGAAACAAGCGAGGGTCATCGCGAACGCCATCGACGGCGAGAGCCCGCCCCCGGGATTGCCGTCGGTGGCCAGCGCCACCGGCACGCCCGCCTGCACCAGGGCCCGCGCGGGCGCGTAGCGGCCCAGCCGCAGGTAGAAGGCCGCGGAGGGCAGGAGGGTCGCCGCGCAGGCCGCCCCGGCCAGCGCGGCCATACCCGCCTCGGACACGAAGAGGAGATGGTCCGCCGAGCGCGCATCCAGCGCGCCCGCCAGCTCCGCACCGCCCGTCCAGCCCAGCTCGTCCGCGTGAATGCGCAGGAGGAGACCGGCCCCGCGTGCAGCCTCGAGGATGCGGCGGCTCTCCGCCACCGTGAACACGCCCTCCTCGCAGAAGACGTCGGCGAAGGTGGCGAGAGAGCGCCGCGTCACCTCGGGGATCATCTCGCTCACGAGCATCTCGACGTAGCCCTCGCGGCGGTCGCGGTGCTCCGGCGGCACCTCGTGCGCGCCCAGGAAGGTGGGAACGAGGGTCATCGGATGGCTCTCCCCCGCCTCGCGGATCGCCTCCAACGACCGGATCTCCGACGCCGTCTCCAGACCGTACCCGCTCTTGACCTCGGCGGTCGTGGTGCCGCCGAGGAGCATCTCGTCGAGGCGCGACCGCAGGAGGGTCACGAGGGTACCCCGATCGGCGGCCCGCGTGGCGGCCACGGAGCGCACGATCCCGCCGCCCGCGGCCGCGATCTCCTGGTAGCTCGCGCCGGCCAGCCGCTGCCGGATCTCGCCGTCGCGATGGCCCGCGAAGGCGAGGTGCGTGTGCGCGTCCACGAAGCCGGGAAGGACGACGGCTCCGCCGGCATCGAGGATGGGCGCGCCGGGGGGAATGTCGTCCGGCCGCAGCAGGGACTCGGGCCCGACGTAGGTGAGCCGGCCGCCCTGCGCGACCACGGCCGCGCGCGGTATCTCGCGGACCGCACCCAGCTCGGGGCCGAGACGCGGCGCCCGTCCCGCCGGTGTCAACAGCATCCCGATGTCGCGGACGACGAGATCGTGCGTCATCGGCCGAGAGACACCCGCAGATCGTCCGCGCGCGCTCCCGCGACGAGCAGGACCTTGTCGCGGGTCTTCGCGCCCCGCGCGACCGACACCGCGGAGGCGGCGATACCGAGATGGCGCGCCAGGAAACGCACCAGCGCCGCGTTGGCCTGGCCCTCGACGGGGGGCGCCGTGAGGCGCACCACGAGGGCGCCGTCGCGTTCGCCCGCCAGCTCGTCGCGGGACGCGCGCGGCGAGACGCGCACGCGCAAGGTCGCCCCTCCGGCCACGTCGCGGACTTCGATCATCGCCGGGAGCCACGGGGCGAACGGAGGAGCCTTACTGGGCCTCCTCACGCCGCTTCAGGAAGCGGAGGTTGTCCTCGAGCTCGGCCTCCTCCTGGAGGTCGAGCAGGTGGCTCAGGCGCGTGATCAGGGCGCGCACGTCCGTGCGCAGCGCGCTGCGGTGGGCGCGCAGGTCGAGGATTCCGCGCTCCACCTCGTGGGCGCGGCCCTGGGCCAGCTCGACCAGGCGGTCCGCCTGCATCTCCGCTTCCTTGACCGTCGTCTCCGCTTCCTTGCGCGCGTTGTCGCGGATCTCTTCGGACACGCGCTGGGCGGTGAGGAGCGTGTTCTTCAGGATGGTCTCGCGGTTGCGGTGCTCGTCGATCAGGGAGCGCAGGGACTGGAGCTCCTGGTCGAGGCGGTCGCGCTCCATCTGCAGGGCCGCGACCTCTTCGGCCACGATGTTGAGGTAGGCGCGCACCTCGTCCGGGTCGAGCCCGCGGAAGCGCTGGCCGAAGGTCTGCCGCTGGATGTCCATCGGCGAGATTTTCATGGCTCTACCCTGCCGCGTAGGGTCGCACGATCGGGGACGCGGCTCAAGCGAGGAATGGGCCCGGGCACACTCTTAGACGAGGGCGCCCGGGCCGCGCAGACGGACGCCGATGTCCATGAGCGTCTGCGCCACCGCGTACTCCGCGAAGATCACGAGGGCGAGCAGGACCAGGAACGCGACGTCGAGCGGGAAGGCGCGCAGGCTCATGGGGAGCATGCGGCGGATCACGCGCAGGGGCGGATCGGTCGCCTGGACCAGAAACCGGACGATGGCGTTGCGGGGGTCCGCGTTCACCCAGGAGGTGATGGCGCGGCCGAGGAGCACGATCATGTAGAACTGGAAGAAGTAGAAGAGGACGCGCCCGAGGCCGATCAGGATGTCTCCCAGGATGAACATGGCTCCAGTCTATGGCGTCTTCCGCTCTCCGAAGATGGCGGTGCCCACGCGGACCTGGGTGGCGCCCTCCTGGATCGCCACCTCGAAATCGTGGCTCATCCCCATCGACAGGGTGCGGCCACGCACCAGTCCCTGGCCCCGCGCCTCCTCGAGGAGCTCGCGCAGGCGGCGGAAGTAGGGGCGAGCCTCTTCGGGATCGTCCGCGAGGGGAGGCAGCACCATGAGGCCCTCGACGTGCACGGCCTTGTAGCCGCGGAGCTGCTCGAGGGTCGGGAAGAGGTGCGCCTCGTCCAGCCCGAACTTCGTCGCCTCCTTGCCGAGGTCCACCTGGATGAGGACCGGCAGCTGGCGCCTCGCCTCCTCCGCCCCCCGCTCGAGCCGCTTGGCGAGGGTGACGTCGTCGACGGAGTCCACGGCGTCGAACAGCTCGGCCGCGCGCCGCCCCTTGTTGCCCTGGACGTGCCCGATCATGTGCCAGCGCAGGCCGGCCGCACGCAGGTCTTCCAGCCCGGCGATCTTGCCTTCGGCTTCCTGCACCTTGTTCTCGCCGAAGTGGCGGAGGCCGGCGGCGAAGGCCTCGCGCACCGCTTCCGGGGGCTGGGTCTTGCTGACCGCGACGAGGGTGATCTCGTCGGGCGGACGCCCGGCACGCGCCGCCGCCCGGGCGATCTGCTCCCGAACGGCGGCGACGCGGCGGGCGATCACGTCACTTCTTGGGGAGCGCTTGCAGCAGCGCCTTCGCCGTGGCGACGTACTGTGCGTTCGTGGGGTTCATCGCGAGGTATTTCTCGAGGCTTGCCCTGGCCTCCGGAATTTTGTTTTGGCCAACGAAAATCGTGCCAATGTAGTAGTAAGTGTCCGCATTGTTCGGGTCCGCCGTCGCCGCTTTCTGAAATGCTGCCAAGGCTTCGTCGTACTTTCCGGCGTTCAGGGCGGACACCCCAACGCTGAACTGGACCTTTGCGTCACCCTCCGCCGACGACGCGAGAGCCGCAGCCTTTTCGGTCTGACCGCTCTCTTGGTAAACGTTGAGGAGGCCTGCGTTCGCTTCGCTGAGCGTCGGCCTGATCTCAAGGGCCTTCTTATATGCCGCCTCGGCTGCAGTCCAGTCCTTCTTCTGGCGGTAGATGTACCCGAGATTCAGGTACGCTTCGGCTACTGACGGGTTCTTGGCGAGGAGTTCATTGTAGGCGGTGATGGCCTCGTCGTTCTTTCCCTCTTGGCTGAGCTGGACCGCCTTCGAGAACATCTCACGCAGCGCGGCGTTGGCCTTCTCGGCCTCACCCCCCGCCGCCGCCTGGGCCGCGGCCTTGGTCGTGAGCTTCAGGTCGGGCAGCTGCAGGGGCTCGCCGAGGCTGACGCGGGTGTCCATGTACGTGCCCACGTAGCCTTCCTTGTTGGCGGTGATCCGGTAGCCGCCGGGCACGAGGCCGACCTGCGTGAACTCGCCCTTCTTGTTGGTCTTGGTGTCGAACTTCCGCGTCACGCCGCCCTGGAAATCCAGGCTCACTGCGGCCTCCGGCAGCGCCTGGCCCTTCTCGTCCACGACGCGGCCGCGAACGGCCCCGGTGGACTGTGCCCACCCTGCCTCCGCCGTCAGCAGCAGGCCGGCGGCGACGGCGGCCGCCACGTACACGCGCTTCATCATGGATTCAGTCCTCCGAGGGCTGGGCCCTCCCAAACCCTTCCAGTTTCTCACGCACCCTCCTCGCTTGCCACTTTTCGCACCGCAACAGCCGGGCCTCAGCCGCGGGCAGGCAATCGATAGGTCAGCGGGTCGCGCAGACCCGCCTCCGCGAATCCCTTCAGGCGCAGCCGGCAGGACTCGCAGGTGCCGCAGGCGAGGTCCTCCGCCTGGTAGCAGGACCAGGTCTTCTCGAAGGGGACGGCCAGCGCCCGCCCCTGCCGGACGATCTCGGCCTTGGACATGCCGATCACGGGCGTCTCGATGCGGATCGCCGTCTCCGGCCGCGTCCCCTGCCGGATCGCCTCCTCGAACGCGCGGTAGAAGGCGGGGCGGCAGTCCGGATATCCGGAGGAGTCCTCCCACACCGCGCCCACGAAGATCGCGCGCGCCCCGAGGACTTCGCCCCACGACGTGGCCGCGGACAGGAGGTGCGCGTTGCGGAACGGTACGTACGAGGTCGGAATGCGGTCCGGCTCCGGCTCACCTTCCCGCACCGGAATGCTCAGGTCGGTGAGGCTGCTGCCGCCAATGGCGGCCAGGACCGGAAAGTCGACGACGAGGCGTGCCCGGGCGGCGTAGTGATCGGCGAGGGCGTGGAAGCACGCCAGCTCCTTGCGCTGGGTACGCTGGCCGTAGCTTGCATGGAGGAAGGCCAGGCCATGACCGGCGGCGGCGGTGGCGGCGGTGACCGCGGAGTCCATGCCTCCGCTCACGCAGACCACGGCGAGCGGACTCGGCGCGGTCAGATGCCGCGCTCCACGCCGGGCCAGAGGTACTTGTGGAGCTGGATCTGCACCCGCGCGGGCAGGCCGTCCTCCAGGACCCAGCGCGCCAGCTCGCCCGCCGCGAGCACGCCGTGCACGGGCGAGAACAGGACCGCGCGGCCGCCCCATCCGCGCTCGCGCAAGAGCCCGCGCGACCACTCGTAATCCTCCCGATCGGCGATCACGAACTTGACCTCGTCCTGCGGCCGCAGCCGGTCGAGGTTCGGCCAGTGCATCTGGTGCGATTCCCCCGACCGCGGCGTCTTCACGTCCACGATCGCCACCGCACGCGGGTCGAGGCCGTCCAGGGGCACGTGTCCGGAGGTCTCGATCAGGACCTGCCACCCGCGGTCGAGCAGGGTCGTGACGAACGGAAAGGCGGCGGGCTGGGCCAGGGGCTCGCCGCCCGTGAGGAGGAGCAGTCGGCACGGGAAGCGCTCGATCTCGGCGAGGACGTCCGCCTCCTCCCGGCGCGATCCCTCGTAGAAGGCGTAGGCGGTGTCGCAGTACACGCAGCGCAGCGGGCACCCGGTGAGCCGTACGAACACGCAGGGCAGGCCCGCACGGGTGCCCTCGCCCTGGATGGAGAAGAAGATCTCGTTGACGGTGAGCAGGGCCCTACTCCGCGTAGGAGGCGGAGCAGCCGGGCGCTTCCCACACCCTCACGCGCCTGAGCATCCGGCCTTCCGCGCCCAGCCCCTTCCGCACCTCGTCGAAGAAGTAGCGCGCCACGACCTCCGCCGACGGGCTGATGCCGGCCAGGCCCGGGTGCGCGTTCATGTCGCGGTAATGGAAGGTCGCCGCCACCTCGCCCACCACCTTCTTCAGGTGCTCGAAATCGACGACCACGCCCAGGCCGTCGAGTTCGCGGCCGGCGGCCACCGCCTCCACCCGCCAGTCGTGTCCGTGCACGGGCTCGACGGGGCGGCCCTCGCGCGTGAGCCGGTGAGTGCTGCAGAACGTGGTCTCGTAAGCCACTTCGAACAACGTCTTTTATCTCAGGGGGGGAACTCTCTCTCCATCCGCGACGGTTGAGAGCTCCCCCCCTGAAACCCCCCGTCGCTCGCCGCCGCTGCGCGGCGCCGAGCTCACTGGACCGTAACTTATCATTGCGCGCCATGGCTCACGAGTACGACCTCCGGCGGGGCGCGGTGTACATGGTCGTTTCCGCCCTGCTGTTCGCGCTCATGAGCGTCGCGGTGAAGGTCGCCTCCGCCACCCTGCCCAACGTGGTGGTCGTGTTCTTCCGCAGCGGCTTCGGGCTCCTGACCCTGCTCCCCTTCATCGTCGGCGCGGACCTCCGCACCCGCCGCCCGCGCGAGCACCTCATCCGCAGCCTGGCCGGGATCGCGTCGATGTACTGCTTCTTCTACACGCTCGCGCACATGCGGCTGGCCGACGCCGTGCTCCTCAACTACGCGCTGCCGCTCTTCATACCCTTCGTGGAAAGCGCCTGGCTCGGCGAGGCGTTCCCGCGGCGACTGTGGACGCCGGTGCTGGTCGGGTTCCTCGGCGTGATCGTGATCCTGAGGCCGGGGAGCGGGGTGATGGAGCCGGTGGCCCTCCTGGGCGTCGCGTCCGCCCTGTTCGCCGCCGTGGCCCAGGTCGGGGTGCGCCGGCTGACGCGAACCGAGCCGGTGGCTCGCATCGTGTTCTACTTCGCGATCACGGCCACGCTCCTGTCGGCGTTCCCAGCCGCCGTGTCCTGGACGAGGCCACAGGGCGCGGTGTGGTGGGCCGCCCTCGCGATGGGAGCGACGGCCACCGGCGGCCAGCTCGCGATGACGCGGGCCTATGCGCACGCGCCCGCGTCGCGGGTGGGCCCTTTCGTCTACTCGGCGGTGGTGTTCGCGGCCGCCCTCGATTGGCTCTTCTGGCGCAAGCTCCCGGACGCGTTCACGGTGGCGGGAGGCGTGCTCGTGGCCGGAGCCGGGATCCTGTCCTTGCGGCTCAATCCCGCGGAGGCCGAGATCGAGACGCCGGGCCCGGCGACGGTCTGAACCGCCTCACTTCGGCCCCTCTTCGAGGAGGAAGGGAGCGCCCGCCCGCCGCTTCTCGGTGAGAAGGGCCTGGAGAACCGCCGCGAACTCCTCCTCCAGCTCGATCAGTCGCGCCCCGCCCCGCGCGGACACGTCGTCATCGTCCAGCTCCTCGATCTCGGCGGTGAGCTTCATCATGCGGCGGGCCCCGATCGTGGCGCAGCTCCCGCGGAGCTTGTGGGCGATGCGCCTCCACTCCGCGCGGTCCCCCGCCTCGTGCGCGCGCCGAAGGTCGGCCAGCATGACGCGCGAGTCCTGCACGAAGACGCCGAGCAGCTCCTGCAGGAACTCGGGCTTGGTCATGGCGAGCAGCTCGGCGAGGACGTCCCAGTCGACCGCCCCGCCCGTGCGCTCCACCCAGTCGGGAGGGCGAGGCGACTCCCACCCCGCGCTGTCCAGGGCCGGGATCCAGCGCCGGAGGACGGCCTCGAGCTGCTCGGGGCCCACCGGCTTCGAGACGTAGTCGTCCATGCCCGCGGCCAGGCAGCGCTCGCGGTCACCCTGCATCGCGCTCGCCGTCAGCGCGATGATCGGGGTGTGGCGCGTGCCCTCCATGGCGCGGATCACGCGCGTGGCTTCGAAGCCGTCGGTGTGTGGCATCTGGCCGTCCATGAGGATGGCGTCATAGGTATGCTGCCCGACCGCGGCCACCGCCTCGTTCCCGGTCGCGGCCACGTCCACGGCGTAACCGAGCCGTTCCAGGATGCGTGCCGCGACCTTCTGGTTCACGACGTTGTCCTCCGCCACCAGGACCCGGCCGCGCAGGGGCGCGACGGCGGGGGCCGGGGAGGCGGGCGCGGTCGCGGTCTCCGCGGGCGCCGGGGCCGGTTCGGCGGAGGGCGGGACCTCGCGGGGGGTCTCGGGGGCGGCGGGTTCTTCCGGGCGCGCGGTGAGGGCCGAACGCTCGAGACGCGCCGTGAACCAGAACACGCTGCCTTCGCCCGGCTCGCTCATGACGCCGAGCTGGCCGCCCATCAGCTCCACCAGCCGCTTGGAGATGACGAGGCCGAGGCCCGTGCCCCCATAGCGTCGCGTCGTGGACCCGTCCGCCTGCGCGAAGGGCTGGAAGAGGCGCCCCAGCGCTTCGGGCTCGATGCCGATCCCCGTGTCGCGCACGGCGAAGCGGACGACCTGGGCCCCCGCCTCCTCGGCCTCCACGCGGATCCGCACCGTCACCTGACCCCGCTCGGTGAACTTCACGGCATTGCCCACGAGGTTGACCAGGGCCTGTCGCAGCCGGCCGGGATCTCCGCGCAGGACGTGGGCGACGCCGTCCTCGACCGTCGCCGCCAGGTCGATCCCCTTGGCCTTGGCCAGGGGGGCGAAGAGGCGGATCACCTCCGCCACGAGCTGCCGCGGGGCGAGGTCGATGCTCTCCAGGGCGAGATGGCCAGACTCGATCTTCGAGAAGTCGAGGATGTCGTCGATGATGCGCATGAGCGCGCGCCCCGAGCTGCCGATGGTCTCGACGTAGTCCCGCTGCTCGGGAGAGAGCGGCGTGTTCTCCAGCAGCGAGGCCATCCCGATCACGCCGTTCATGGGCGTGCGGATCTCATGGCTCATGTTGGCGACGAACTGGCTCTTGGCCCGGCTGGCCTCGGCCAGCTCCAGGGTGCGCTCGCGGAGCTGCTCGTTGGCCTTCGACAGATCGTCCGTGCGGCCGGAGAGCTCGTGCGTCCGTTCCCGCACCCGGACCTCGAGATGGCGCCGGAAGTGGACCACGTCGCGATGGACCCGGCTGAATCGATTGGCCAGCGACACCGCCATCGAGGTCAGGAAGGCGACGAAGCCGATGGGGATGAGGCGCACCGTGGGCGTCATCCACCCGCGCTCGACGGCGATGTCGTGCACGTAGCAGGCCGTCATGGCGACGAGCCCGATGCCGACGCTGCGCGCCTCCGGATGACCCCACCAGGCCGCCCGCGCGGTCTCCCACAAAAGGGCGGCGGCCAGGAAGAGCGCGCCCAGCTCCCAGAGGGGCAGCAGGCGCAGG
>DASTLK010000549.1:0-5291 GCA_035715025.1 Vicinamibacteria bacterium | reverse complement strand
ATCTTCCAGTTGTACTTGTCCGCGAGCTTGCGCCCGATGACCGCGCCCTGGAGGTCCTCCTTGAAGGCCTTGTACTGGTCGGGCGGGATCTCGAACTCGGGATACATCGCGAAGTAGGGGTCCTCGTCCACGGCCATGTTGGGGAAGAAGGTGCTCCAGTCCGTCGTCGTCTCGGAACCCTCGTCCGCCTTGCCCTCCTTCTTGGCGGGCAGGGACCCGCCGAACCAGGAGGTGGTGGCCACGCGCTTCACTCCGGGCACGGCGGCGATGCGCGAGGCGTAGGAGAGGGGCAGGTTGAAGACGAGGCTCACCGCGTTGCGGCTGATGAGACGGGTGGCGCTCGAGCTCTCGAGGAGGCCGTTGATGGAGGCGAGGACGGTCTGCAGCGTGCAGAAGAGGAAGATGCAGACGGCCATGGCCAGCACCGTCGAGAGCGTGCGCACCCAGTTGCGGCGCAGGTGCTTGAGGATGAAGGGCAGGAATTTCATTATCGACCCCCCCTCCCTATCCCTCCCCCACACACGGGGGGAGGGAAGGTGCTGTCGTCTCGGATGGTAGCCGCGCTCATGTTCATTCGGCCCTCAACACGCCCTTCTCGAGGTGGTGCTGAACGTGCGCGCGCGAGGCCGCGCGCGGGTCGTGGGTGACCATCACGATCGTCTTGTGGAAGTCGCGGTTGAGCGTCTCCATCAGGGCCAGGATGTCCTCGGCGCTCTTGGCGTCGAGGTCGCCGGTGGGCTCGTCCGCGACGAGGACGCTGGGGTCGCCGACGATCGCGCGCGCGATGGCGACGCGCTGCTCCTGGCCGCCCGAGAGCTGGCGCGGATAGTGTCCGGAGCGGTCGGCCAGTCCAACCACCCTCAGCGCGGTGAGCGCGCGCTCGCGCCGCTCCTTCTTGGAGAGATTGGTGAGAAGCAGGGGCAGCTCCACGTTCTCGACCGCGCGCAGCACCGGGATCAGGTTGTAGAACTGGAAGATGAACCCGACATGGCGGCTGCGCCATTGCGCGAGCTCGCTCTCGCTCAGGCGCGCGACGTCCGTGCCGGCCACGACGACCTGCCCGGACGTGGGCCGGTCGATGCCTGCGATCAGGTTGAGCAGGGTCGTCTTGCCGGAACCCGAGGGGCCCATGAGGGCGACGAACTCTCCCGCGGGCACCTTCAGGTCGATGCCGTCGAGCACCGTCAGCTCCTCGGCATCGCGCCGGTAGACCTTCCGCACCTCGCGGACGTCGACCATGGGACCGGCCGTCTCCGGGGCCGCCTCGGTACGAACCGCCTTCGCCTGTGCGCTGCTCATCCTTTAGTCCTCACCGCGTCCCCGTCCTTGAGCGTCTCCGGGGGACGCACGACGAGGGTCTCCGTCCCCCGGAGTCCCTCCTTCACCACCACTTGACCCTGGCGCTCGGCGCCCGCGACCACGCCCCGCTGGCGGGCACGGCCGCCGACCACTTCGAACACGACGGCGCGTCCGTCGCGCTGCACGATGGCGGCCGCGGGCGCGCTGATCACGGGCGCCGCCACCGCGGACGGCTCCTTCGACTCCGCCTTCTGCGGTTCCAGGAACTGCACCTTGGCGCTCATCTCCGGCCGCAGCTGCGGGTCCTTCTCGAGCAGCGTGACCTTGACCTGCACCGTCGCCTTCGTGCGATCGGCGGTCGGAATGATCTGGCGCAGGACGGCGCGGTACTTGCGATCGGGAAACGCTTCCACCGTCACCTCCGCCGGCTGCTCGGGCCCGAGGCGGGCGACGTTGGACTCGCTGACGTCGACTTCCGTCTCGAGCGTGTCCAGGTCGGCCAGGGCGACGACGGCGCCCGAGGAGGTGGAGAGGTTCACTCCGGGCGGGATGGGGGCCACGCTCTCGCCCACTTCCGCCATCTTCTTGACCACGACTCCGGTGAAGGGCGCGAGGATGCGCGTGTTGGAGAGCTGGGCCTCGGCGAAGCCGAGGTCCGCGCGCGCCTGCGCGAGCGCGGCCTGGGCGATGCGCACGCGGCTCTCCGCGGCATCGAGCGAGTCCTGCGCCATCACCTTCTCGGCGGTGAGGCCGCGGGCGACGCGGGCCTGCCGCTCCGCCTCGGCCAGGTCGGCCTGGGCACGCTCCACGGAGGCGGTCGCGCGGCGCACCTGCGCCTCGTAATCGCTGCTCTCCAGCCGGGCGATCATCTGGCCTTCGCGGACGCGGCTCCCCTCTTCGACGCGCAACTCCGCCAGGCGGCCCTGGATCTTGGCGGACACCACGGCCTTGCGTCGCGCCACCAGGTACCCGGACGCAGCCAGGATCGGCGATCCGCCCGGCGCCGCGCCGCCGCCGCTCGTGAGGGTCGCGCTCCCCGTCTCGACCGTCACCGCACTGAAGGCCGCCCGCGCCCGGAAGGCGTACAGGCCTCCCAGCAGCAGCAACAGGGGAATCAGGAGCAACAGCGGCCAACGCCAGGCGACCTTCGCCGGGCGGTCGCGGTCGATGCGAAGCGAGGCCAGCTCGCCTTTCAGATCGCTCAACGTGGTCTCCTCGGAGCCCCCCATCTTATCTCCGCCGGTGGCGGCCGGAAAGCGAGCTGTGTGGGCTGGCGCCGCTGATGACACGCGTGGCATGCGCAAGGTTCAACATCTCGATACGAGCGACCCGCATCACATGTTCCGCGGCGGGGGCCGCCCGCGAAGAGACGGCACCGGCGTGACGACGGTGTGGCTACCGCGTGCGGCCGGCCAGGCTCGCGACCACGGCCGCCAGCTCGGCCGGTTGCACCGGCTTCGGCATGTGGAGATGAAACCCGGCGAGCAGCGCCTGCATGCGGTCCTCGGTCCGCGCGTAGGCGGTGAGCGCCGCCGCCGGGATGCGTCCGCCGCGCTCGGGGGGCAGGGCGCGGATGGTCCGCATCAGCGCGTAGCCGTCCTGCCCGGGCATCTCGATGTCGCTGACCAGCACGTCTGGAAGCTCGGCCTCCAGCGCGGCCAGGGCCTCCTCCGTGCCTGCGACCGCCCGCACGCGCGCGCCCCGCTCCTGGAGCAGAGTCGAGATGAGGTCGCGGGCATCCGGATCGTCGTCCACGACCAGGACCGATACCCCCTCCAGGGAAGGCGCGGGTGGCATCACCGCGCCCGTCTCCGCGGTCGGGTGCACGCCCTCCGTGCGCGAGACCACGATCATCAGGGGGAGCCTGACCGAGAACACCGCCCCCATGCCTTCGCCGGGGCTGCTGCAGTCCACGCTCCCTCCGTGCAGCTCGACGAGGTGCTTCACGAGCGCGAGGCCCAGGCCCAGGCCCCCGTGCTGCCGGGAGGGCGAGCCGTCCCGCTGGCGGAACAGCTCGAAGACGTGCGGCATGAACTCGGGGCCGATGCCGATGCCCGTGTCCTCGATGCGCAGCTCGACGTGAGAGTCGATGCGCGCCAGGCGCACCTGTACCCGGCCGTTGCGGGGGGTGAACTTGATGGCGTTGGCGAGCAGGTTCCAGGCGACCTGTTGGAGGCGATCGGCGTCGCCGGAGACGGGGCCGGCGGCGGGATCGAGCACGGCCTGGAGGCGGATGCCCTTGGCCTCCGCGGACGGCCGCACGGTGTCCAGCGCCGCCTCCACCACGGGGGTGAGATCGACGGGGCGCACACTGAGCCGCAGCTTGCCGGACACGATGCGCGAGATGTCGAGGATGTCGGAGATGAGCTGGCTCTGTGCGCGGGCGTTGCGGTCGATGGTGTCGATGGCGCGGGCGGACGCGGCCTCGTCGAGCTTGCCGGAGCGGAGCATGTGCGCCCAGCCGACCACCGCGTTCAGGGGCGTGCGCAGCTCGTGGGAGAGGGTGGCGAGGAACTGGTCCTTGGCCCGGCTGGCCGCTTCCGCGTCCAGCAGCAGCCGCTCGCGCTCGTCCTGGGCCCGGCGCCGGTCCGTGATGTCGACCGCGGAGCCCACGTAGGCCACGAACGTCCCGTCTTCCGCGTAATGTGGCACCCCCGTGTCGTGCATCCAGCGGTACTCGCCGTCGAAGCGGCGTAGCCGATACTCCAGCTCGTACGCGCGGCGGCCGTGGACCGCCCGCAAGTAGGTGCCCAGGCAGCGCTCGAAATCGTCGGGGTGGATCCCCTCCGTCCAGCCGTTCTCCCGCTCGGCCGCGAGGGTGCGCCCCGTGAAGGCCAGCCACTGACGATTGAAATGGGTGCGGGAACCGTCGGGCCCGGCGGCCCAGAGACCGACAGGAGCGTGATCGAACAACTCGGAAGGGCCGGGGGGCGTTTCCATCGAGCGTTCCCCCAGCGTACGACCGGCCTCCGGGGCGGACAAGGGCCCCGCGTACGTTAGGCCGTCAGAGCCAGCGCAGCCAGTACAGCAGGGCTCCGGACGGATGGACCACGCAGTGGTCACGCACGTCGGAGGAGAGCTTGTCCGGCTCGACGTGGCTCAGGAGGTGGATCACGCCTTCGCGATGGAGGGCGAGAACGTAGTCGTCGAAGGACCGGCGGTCGAGCGCGGGGACCTGGCGACGCAGCTCGGGAATCGGCACCAGGCCGCCCTGGGCGACTCGGCGCTCGCCCGCCTCGCGCACCACGCGCTTGAAATCCTCGTATTCCAAACTCCGCTCTCCGTAGGGCAAAAGTCGTCTCTCGCGGGGCGGCGTCTTCGCCACACCGTGGAGATGAGCCGGTGTCTGTCCGTGGGGAACCCGTACGTCGTGCGAATCGTGCGACGCGCGATCCTCTTGCGCCGCCGGGTCTTGGACGAACGAGCGGGCCACCCGTTTCGGGCGCCTGTGAGCAAGCTCACGAGGATTCCCGGTACGCCTCTCGTTCCTGGGTCAACCCCCGAACGTGCCATACTCCCGGCCTCCTTTATGTGGCTCGTCTACGTCCTGGCTCTCGTCGTGGGGGGAGGGCTCATGCTCGTGCAGGCCCTCTCCGGCGGCCACGACATGATCGACGCCGGCCATTCGCTCGACATCCAGCACCACGGAGGCGGGCCCGGCGTCCTCTCCATCCGCTCCTTCATCTATGGCCTTTTCACGTTCGGATTCGTGGGCGCCGCGCTCCACATCCTCCGCATCACGGGCCACGGGTCGGCGCTGCTGCTCGCCCTCGCGAGCGGCGTGGGCGGCGGCCTGGCCGCCGGGCTGACCTTCGCGAGGCTCGGCAGCCCGTCCGCCTCGGGCTCAGCGTCGCTCCACGAAGCGAAGGGCCGGCAGGCGCGCGTCCTGCTGCCGTGCACCAAGGAGCGCCCAGGCAAGATCCGGCTGGAGCTGGGCGGCCAGGAGGTCGATATGACGGCGACGACCGGCGGTCCGCCGATCCCGGCCGGCG
>DASTLK010000548.1:0-7178 GCA_035715025.1 Vicinamibacteria bacterium | reverse complement strand
TTCAGCCGGATGCCCGCCAGCGAGGCGCGGCGCACCGTGTTCTCGATGATGGTGGCGTGCGGCGCCGGGATGGCCACATACATGCCGATCTCGACCTTGCCGGTGCTCCCATCGACGGTGTTGCCGACGACCAGGGGATCGGTGGCGCCCAGCGATTTGTCGGTCAGGGTCAGGGTCTTGGCTCCGCCACAGACGCCCTTGCTCACGGTGTCGCCGCAGGCCGGGGAGGTGAGGAAGCAGTCCGCGCTGGTGGCACAGGCCCGCTCGGGGTCGAGGCTGCAGGTGCCGGCCACGCCGAACATCTCGCCGGGGGCGAGGCCGCTGAAATGCAGCGCCTGGTGCGCACCGACGATGGTGTTCCCCGTGATCACCGGGCGCACGGCGCCGGCCGCGGTGGCGATGCCGTAGGGCGCCGAGGTCAGACCGAAGTCGACGAAGTTCCCCTCCACCACGTTGTCTTCCTGGCGCGCGGACGATCCCGGGGTCAGGGCGTCCTCGCGGCCGGGGATCTGGATGACCTCGCCGTCCATGCAGAAATTGATGAGGCGCGACGGCGGCGTCGGGGCCAGGTTCATGCGGATGCCGCGCGGCTTCTGGGGTGTGGGCGTCGTGCCCGGGAAGAGCGGCACCACCGCGGTGGCCTCCGCGGTGGCATGGGCCAGCACCGTGTTGCCCGTCAGGTGATTGAGGTCGGAATCGCCGAGCAGGTCGATGCCGACGCCGCGCGCGCCGATGAGGGCGACGATCTGGTTGTCCGTCACCGCCGTGTCGTCGGACTCACCGATGAGCACGCCCACGTAGCGCACCGCGATCGTGTTGCTGGCGACCGTGTTCTGCAGCAGATGGAGGGCGCCGTTGTCGCCCGCGACCTCGCTGGGCAGCTTCGCGCCGAGCACCACCACGCCGAAATCGAAGGGCCGCAGCGGGTCGAGGGAGCCGATCTGGCAGTTCTCGACCGTCACCCCCTGGGCCTTGGCCAGGACGATCGCGACCTCCGGCACCGAAGGCACGTATGCCTTGCCCGCGATGCGCACCTGCCCGACCGTCGTGGGCAGGAGCTTGTGGCCGCCGCAGTCGAGGCGGGTGAACGACTCGAGCTTCAGCGGCTTGTCCAGGACGACGTCGGCATCGAGCACGCAGCCTCGGGGCCCGTCCTCGCGCGTGGGAGGCGGGCAGGTCACGTCGACGTGCGTGGCATGGGCGATGGCCGCGGTCTGCGAGGCCTCGACGGAGGGGCACTCGGCCACGGTTCCGTCCGCGAGCACGACGTCCTCGCAGTCCCGGTCCGCCTTGCGCTCGTGGGCGGCCTCCGACGCGGCACTGTCCGCGGAGGCGTGGGACGGGATGAGGATGGCGGCGGCGATCGCGGCGGCCGCGAGGGCGTGGTGCGTCCGAAACAAGACAGGAATAGCCGGAATAGATCTCACGGGTGAGCCCCTTTCAGGTTTGGCGCCGGCCGCAGTCTGCGCACGGCGCGCGCGAACGTCCATGGAACGGGGTGGGCCGTTCCAGGGAACGCGTCAGGTCGAGAAACCCTCGACGGCAGAGTCCTTTGAATCCGCGGATGGCCGGCCGCGGCTTGCCCGGACCTCCCAGGTGGCGCACACTCGACGCCAAAGGAACGGTTCCGGCCATGTCCTCCGCCACTCCGGACCCCCGGATCATCCGCTTCGGGGCCTACGAGCTCGACACCGAGTCGGGCGAGCTGCGCAAGCAGGGCCGCAAGACGCGGCTGACGCCCCAGGCCTTCCAGTTCCTGGTGCTGCTGCTGGAGAACCGCGGCCGCCTGGTCACGCGCGAGGCGCTGCGCGAGAAGCTCTGGCCGGCCGACACCTTCGTCGACTTCGACATGGGCCTCTCCAGCGCGGTCAAGAAGGTGCGCGAGGCGCTCGGCGATTCGGCGGAGAACCCTCGCTTCGTGGAGACCCTCCCCCGCCGCGGCTATCGCTTCATCGCCTCGGTGGAGGCGCCGCCCGCGCCGGAGCCCGAAGCGGGGCCGGCGGAGGAGCGGACGGCGGAGGCGGAGCCGTCGAACCCGACCCTCCCCGCATCCGTGAGTCGGACGCGGGCCTGGAGCCTCGCCGCGGCGGCCGCGGCCCTGGTCGGCGCGGCGGCGCTTGCCGGACACGCCGGCGCGCTCCGGTCGCACGGGGCCTTCGGGGGGACGGAGCCCGGGGCGATCAAGTCCATCGCGGTGCTGCCGCTGGCCAACCTCTCCGGAGACCACTCGCAGGACTACCTGGCCGACGGCATGACCGACGCGCTGATCACGGAGCTGGCCCAGATCCGAAGCCTGCACGTGGTCTCGCGGACCTCGGTCATGCGGTACCAGGGCAGCACCCAGACGGTGGACGCCATCGCGCGCGAGCTGGGCGTGGACGCGCTGGTCGAGGGGACGGTCGCGCGCGTGGGGCAGCGCGTGCGCATCACGGCCCAGCTCATCGACGGGCCCACCGACCGCCACCTCTGGGCCCGCAGCTACGAGCGCGAGATGCGCGACGTGCTGAGCCTGCAAGCCGACATCGCGACCGCCATCGCGGAGGCGGTGTCCGTCGAGATCCGTCCCGAGGAGCGGCGCCTCGCCCGCGCCGTCGACCCCGAGGCCTACGAGGCCTACCTCAAGGGCCGCTTCTTCTGGACCGCGCGCCAGACGGACGGGCTGTTCAAGGCCGCGGATCAGTTCCAGCGCGCGATCGACAAGGACCCCGACTACGCGGCGGCGTATTCAGGCCTCTCCGACACCTACCGCCTCTTCGATCTGCAAGGCCTCATGCGCCCCGCCGAGTGCATGCCCAAGGCGGAGGCCGCCGCGCGCCGGGCCCTCGCCCTGGACGAGGGGCTCGCGGAAGCGCACGTCTCGCTGGCCACGGTGCTCTTCCGCTACCGCTGGGACTGGGCGGGGGCGGAGAGCGAGTACCAGAGAGCGCTGGAGCTGGACCCGGGCTACGCGGAAGGCCATCGCGCGTACGCGGTCTACCTCCTGGTCATGCACCGTAACGCGGAGGCCCTGGCCGAGGCCCAGCGGGCGCGCGCCCTCAGCCCGCTCTCGCCCATCATCAACACCGAGCTGGCCTTCGCGCTGCTCGGCGTCGGTCGCGTGGACGAGGCGATCGAGCAACTGGAGCGGACGCGGGCGCTCGATCCGGACTTCGCGCGCCTGCCCCAGTCGCTGGCCATCGCCTACGGCCGCAAGGGCGACTTCGCGCGGGCCATCGCCGTGCTCGAGCAGCGGGCGAAGCGGCCGGCGGCCGCCTCCTCCTCCGTCTGGCTGGGCTATTTCTACGCCGCGGGGGGCCGGAAGGACGAGGCCCGCGCGATCCTGCGCAATCTGGAAAAGCGCGCCCGCGAGCAATACGTCTCGCCCCAGAACTTCGCCGTCCTCTACCTCGGCCTCGGGGACAAGCGGCAGGCCATCGCCTGGCTCGACAAGGCCTACCAGGAGCGCGCGATCGAGTGGCTCGGCTTCGCGACGGAGATGACGGAGGGGCTGCGCGACGAGCCCGGCTTCCAGGCCCTGGAGCGGCGCCTCGGACTGCCGACCTCGACGGTCATGGCGAGGGCCACCCGGCGCGCGGCGCGTCCCGGCGCTTGACGAGACGTCCCCCCTGAGGCACGGAAGTGCTACACTCCCGGTCCCTGCATGGACTGGCAATGCCGGGGGGGGTCCGCCGATGTCTTCACCCTGGGCCGCCGTCGACCTTCTCATGCGCGAGCTGGGCTCGCTGCGCAATGACGCGCGAACGCTGGCTCCCACGATCAGCGACTCGATCACGGCTGAAGTCGAGTGGCTGATCGCGAGCGCCGCGCAAGCGGTCGATGACACGATCACCGGCCCCGAAAACGAGACGCTTCTGCTCGGAGCGTGCGCGGCCATCATCGAGGCGCGCGAACGAATCGCCACCATGCGCGCCACCACGTCACGGTCGGACAAGATCGTCAAGCGCAGCGTGGAGCTGCGAAGGCAGTCGGCGCGGCTCCTCTACGATTCGATCCGGAGTGACACGGGCGACAAGCTCGGCGAATAGCCGGCCCCCTAGTCTTCGCGCCTCATCGGTTCGTTGACGGTGAGGACTCGGAAGGGGCGCGCGACGTCGCGCGGCAACGCCATGCGCGCGGAGCTCTTGCACTCGGGACACACGAGACGTGCGGTTCCGGGCAGGTCGTGCGCTTCCCTGCGGCCCGCGACGACGAAGCGCGCCTTGCACTGAAGGCACCAGAGATAACCGAACGAGCCGGACGACCTTCGGCGCTCTTCTCGTCTCGTCCCGTCGCCGCTCGCCACGATTCGAGCTTATCAGAATCGCTCGTCGGCGCGCGCCGCTGAGCACTCCTCCTCATTCGTAGCGAAGGGCGACGAGGGGGTCGACGCGTGTGGCGCGGCGGGCGGGGACCCAGCAGGCCACGAGCCCGGTGAGGAGGAGCACGGCCGCCACCGAGGCCAGGGTCACGGGATCGTAGGGCGAGACGCCCCAGAGCTGGCTGGCGATGACCCGCGAGAGGGCAAGGCTGACGAGGAGCCCGATGGCCAGGCCCAGGACGACGAGCCGGGCGCCCATGCGGATCACGAGCTGGAGGACGTCGGTCCGGCGTGCCCCCAGCGCCATCCGGATGCCGATCTCGTGGGTCTGGCGCGAGGCGGTGTAGGAGATCACGCTGTAGACGCCGATGGTGACGAGGACGAGGCCGATGGTCGCGAAGATCGCCATCATCAGGAACGCGAAGCGGGGCCCCGCGTACGAGAACTGGCTGATGAAGCCCTCCATGGAGCCGGTGAAGGTCAGCGCCACGTTGCGGTCGGTGGCCCAGATCTCGCGCCGCACCGCGCTCAGCACGAGCAGGGGATCGTTGGCCGTCCTCACGAGCACGCCGCGCTCTCCCGAGCCGGTGACGGTATAGGGCACCCAAGCCTCGGGAAGAGGCGGCTCCTCCAGGCCCTGGTTCTTGGCGTCCTTGACCACGCCGATCACCTCGAACGAGGGGTCCTCGACCTTGTCCGGGAAGTTCGCGAGCTCGGCCAGGCGGATCCGTTGGCCGATGGGCCTCGTCTTGCCGAGATACTTCCGGGCGAAGGTCTGGTTCACCACCGCCACCTTGCGCGCGCCGCTCACCTCGGCTTCGTTGAACGTCCGGCCTTCGAGGAAGGCGATCCGCACGACCGCGAAGTATCCTTCGCTGCAGAGCTGGACGACCGCATTCCACTTCTCCGGATCCGTCTTGCCCGCGACCTCGACCTCGCTCCGGATCCCGCCGTAGGGCGGGAGGCTGCTGGTCTCCGTGGCCTCCACCACTCCGGGCAACGCCTTCAGCCTGGCCAGGAGCGGCCGGTAGAAGCCGGCCAGCTGCTCGGCGGTCTTGTAGCGGTCCTCGGGCAGCGGAAGCCGCGCCACCAGGACGTGATCGGGAGACAGGCCCAGCTCCACGTCGCTCAGGGCCACGAAGCTCCGCATCAGCAGCCCCGCGCCGACCAGGAGGGCGAGACTGAGGGCGACCTCCAGCACCACGACCGCGTCGCGCAACCGGCCGCGGCGAAAGCCGCCGGTCGTGCCCTTGCCGCTGTCCCGCAGAGGCTCGATGAGGTCGCGCCGGGACGCGTGCAGCGCGGGGACCAGGCCGAAGACGAGGGCGGTCGAGACCGCCACCGCCAGCGTGAAGAGCAGCACGGTTCCATTCAGCCGGATGACCGCTTCCGCGGGAATGATCCGAGGCGGAATCACGGCGACGAGGGCCTTGAGCCCGCCCCAGGCCATGAGCGCGCCCAGGGCGGCGCCTCCCAGGGCCAGGACGAGGCTTTCCACCAGGAGCTGGCGCACGAGCCGCCAGCGGCTCGCGCCCAGGGCCGCCCGGATGGCGAACTCCTTCTCGCGCGCGGTGGCCCGGGCGAGGAGGAGATTGGCCACGTTGCCGCAGCCGATGAGCAGGAGCAGGCCGACGGCGGCCAGGACGATGAAGAGGGTGGCCCGGAAGCGTCCCACGACCTGGTCTGCGAGCGACTGGACCTGGACCGTGAAGTGCTTCGGATAGTCCTTCGCGTACACGGCGGCCAGCCGGTGGCTCACGACCTCCAGGTCCGCTTCCGCCTGGGCGACCCTGACCCCGGGTCTGAGATGGCCCAGCAGGAACCAATAGCGCCGGAACGGCGCCCCGGCCGCTTGTTCCGCGCGGCTCGGCTTTTCGGGTATCCAGAGGTCGGCATCGCCCCAGGCGAAGCGGGGCGGCATGACGCCGATCAGCGTGCGCGAGGTTCCGTTGAGCACGAACTGCTTGTTCAGGATTCCGGGGTCTCGGTTGAAGTGGCCGACCCAGACCTTGTAGCGCAGCACGAACACGGGCGGCGCTCCCGGCTCGTAGTCCGCGGGCTCCATCGCGCGGCCGAGCAGGGCGGGCATTCCGAAGAACTCGAACGTACCCGGCGTGACCAGGAGGCCCTCGAACCGCTCCGTGCCTTCACCCGAGGTGTAGAGCACGTCCTGGTTGGCGCTGCCGATCACGGCGTCGAACACGTGGTTCTGCTCGGCGTAGTCCAGCAGCTCCGGTCCGACGAAGGCGCCGCGCCCGCCGGGCTCGCTGCGCGCCGTGTCGTGGACCTCGATCGTCATCAACCGCTGCGAGTCCGCATACGGAAATGGCGCGATGAGGACGTTGTAGATCACGCTGAAGAGGGCGGTGGAGGCCGAGATGCCGAGGGCGAGCGTGATCACCGCCACCGCGGTGAACCCCCGGCTCTTGGCGAGGGTGCGGATGGCGTATCGGAGGTCCTGGAAGACGGGGGCAAGGGGCCGTTCCCGGCGCGTGTCGTCGGTCATTCCACGTGTTGGACGCTCGAAAGGCCGCCAGGGTTCCGGCAATTACCTGCCCGCACGAACAAAATCCTGGATCAGGGTGCGCGCACGGCTTCCAGGTTCGTCCACTGTGTCGCCATCGCCTGCGCGCGGGGGGCAAGAATGTCCGTCACGATGACCTGGAGCGTGTAGTCCCCGGGAGGGAACCGTGGGCTGAGGTTG
The DNA here is from genome assembly GCA_035715025.1 of Vicinamibacteria bacterium. Lineage (GTDB taxonomy): Bacteria > Acidobacteriota > Vicinamibacteria > Fen-336 > Fen-336 > AA29. Next base: position 177 of record DASTLK010000548.1, on the reverse strand, counting down.
ATCCGACCTCCGGCCACGACGCGCCGCTCCGCCGCGTGGTCGATGGGCAGCGCGGTGGAAGCGGTCTCGTAGACCACTTCGCGCCCCCGCCATACACGAACCTGAGTCTTCAGCCGCGGGTAGGTCGTGGTGGGATCCGTGCGCGCGTTGAGGATCTGGAACACGTACTCGAACGGC
>DASTLK010000547.1:0-6353 GCA_035715025.1 Vicinamibacteria bacterium | reverse complement strand
TCACCTGGCCCATTGGCTGCGCTGCGGCCACGACCTGGCTCAGTGGCTGCCGGACCTCCGCTCCGCGGGCCCGGGTTTATACTCCGCCCCATGTCCCCCGCCGTGGCCTGGCTCCTCACTGCGGCCGTCGTGTGGACGGCGGCCGCGCTGGCCCTGAACTGGGGCCGGCTCTCCGGCCACCGTCGGCGGGGCGTGGCCCTCTTGACCAGCCTCGCCGGGATCGCGGCCCTGGTCGTCGCGCTCAGCGCCCACGGCCAGCGCGATACGCTCACGACCGGCCAGTTCCTGCTCGGTGGCGCCTACGTGACCGGCCACGCCTCCGCGTCCGCCAGCCTCCGCTACTACGTCGTGACCGCGGTCTGCCTGCTGCTCGGGACGGCGGGCCTGGCCGTGCCCGACGAAACGGCGGGACGGCTCCGCCGCCACTGGGTGGGCACCGCCATCGCCCTGAGCCTCGTCATCACCGCCCTGCGCTTCGCGCTCGAGAAGGTGGCGGCGCCGATGAGCTGGACCCACCCCGTCGGGATCACGTGGCTGGCACCGGTCGTGGGAGCGATCTTCCTTCGCAACGCCTGGGACGAGGGCAAGGGGTTTCGCGCGGTGCTCGGCGGGCTGACCGCCTACGCGCTCGCGTCACGGGGCGCCGTCGCGCTCCTCATGATCGTCGCGTCCGCGTGGCGCCTGGGATCGCACTACGACCTCAGCCGGGTGACCGACGTCTGGTTCTGGGGAGAGGTCCATCGGTTCGTGCCCGGCAGCTTCAAGCCGATCCTGTACCTCGGCGTGCTGCCGCAGATCACCTTCTGGGTCTGCTACACCGTGGTGACCGGGTTGATGGGCGCGGGGCTGGCGGCGGCAGTGCTGTCCGCGCGCCGGAACACGGGGATGCACCTCATCAGCCCGGAACAACCGGCCTCGGGCGCGCGACGCGCGGAGACCTAGCGCGAGACCTGGCCCGCGACTAGCGGCCACCATCGCAAGTGTGTGGCTGCATCCAGCGGCCACCATCGCAAGTGTGTGGCTGCGACTAGCGGACGCGACAGGTAGTCGCGCCGGTGCCGGTGCCGCAGCGCTTGCTGCCGTCGCTGAAGCTGTTGCAGATGAAGCCCTGCTTGCAATCGTCGTCGGAGGAGCAGCGATCGCATTCCTGACCCTTGGCGCAACCGAGCCACGGCAGGATCAGCAGCATGAGCAACAAGAGGGCGTTTCGCCGCATCGTCACGCTCCTTCCAGGGTTCACTACTGGAGGGGATTCTACCCGAACGCCCCCGCGCTCCGGGGTCCAAACTCCTCTGGCGCCGTGAATTGACGGCTTTTTTGCCGGCGTGTTACGCTGCCATGTTTTGCGACCATGACCACCGCCGAAGACCTCAAGTCCACACTCAACCTGCCGCGGACGGACTTCCCGATGAAGGCGAACCTTCCCCAGGCGGAGCCCCGGCGCATCGCGCTCTGGAAGGACCAGGATCTCTACGGCCGGTTACGGGCCGCTCGTAAGGGTGCGCCCCGGTTCATCCTCCACGACGGCCCGCCCTACGCGAACGGGCACATCCATCTCGGCACCGCGCTGAACAAGGTGCTCAAGGACGTGATCGTACGCAGCCGCTCGATGGCGGGCGCGCAGGGACACGACGCGCCGTACGTGCCGGGGTGGGACTGCCACGGCCTCCCCATCGAGCTGCAGGTGGACCGCAACCTCGGCAGCAAGAAGCGGGACATGAGCCCCGTCGCGTTCCGGCGCGAGTGCCGGACCTATGCCGAGAAGTTCGTCGACATCCAGCGCCAGGAATTCGAGCGGCTGGGCGTCATGGGCGAGTGGTCCGACCCCTACCTGACCATGGCTCCGGGCTACCAGGCGACCATCGTGCGGCAGCTCGCCGAGTTCGTGGAGAAGGGCCTCGTCTACAAGGCGAAGAAGTCCGTCCACTGGTGCATCTCCGACCGCACCGCGCTGGCGGAGGCGGAGATCGAGTACGACGAGAAGCACACCAGCCCGTCGATCGACGTGAAGCTGCCGCTCTGCGACGCGGACCTGGAGACCCTCGCCAGCACGCACCCCGCGCTGCACGATCGGCGCGTCTTCGCCGTCATCTGGACCACGACGCCCTGGACGCTGCCCGCCAACCTCGCCGTGGCCTTCCATCCGGAGGCGGACTACGCGTTCTACCCCGTCGAGGGCTCGACCGACGTCCTGCTCATCGCCAAGGCGCTGCGCGAGTCCGCTCTCGCGCGCTGGAAGGAGCAGCCCGTCGCGCTGGGTGAGCCCCTCGCCGAGGTGAAGGGATCCACGCTCGAGGGCCTGCGCTTCCGCCATCCCTGGATCGACCGTGATTCCGTGGGCGTCCTCGGCGACTACGTCACCCTGGACGCGGGGACGGGCGTCGTACACACCGCGCCCGGCCACGGCTGGGAGGACTACCTCACCGGGGTCAAGTACGGCCTCGACATCTACTGTCCGGTGGACGAGGCCGGACGGTTCCTCCCCGAGGTCGAGCTGTTCGCCGGGCAGAAGGTATTCGACGCGAACCCGCGTGTGATCGACCTCCTGCGCGAGAAGGGCGCCCTGCTCGGATCGGGGAAGGAGACGCACGCCTATCCGATCTGCTGGCGGTGCAAGAACCCGATCATCTTCCGCGCGACCGAGCAGTGGTTCATCGGCCTCGACATCGGCGGCTTCCGCGAGCGCGCCCTGGACGCCATCGCGAAGGTCCGCTGGTACCCGGCCTGGGGCGAGGAGCGCATCCGCAACATGATCGCGGCCCGGCCCGACTGGTGCATCTCGCGCCAGCGGCTGTGGGGCGTGCCCATCCCCGCCTTCTACTGCAAGGGCTGCTCGTCAGCCCTGCTCACGGCCGAGATCGCGCGCCGCGTGGCCGACCTGTTCGAGGCGGACAGCGCCGACGCCTGGTGGGCGCGGGAGGCGGCGGAGCTCTTGCCGCCCGGGTTCGTGTGCCCCAAGTGCGGGGGCAAGGAATTCGATAAGGAGAAGGACATCCTCGACGTCTGGTTCGACTCCGGCTCCTCGGCCGCGGCCGTGCTCGCGCGCCGGGCCGGGCTGCGCTGGCCGGCGGACGTGTACCTGGAGGGCAGCGACCAGCACCGCGGGTGGTTCCACTCCTCGCTCCTCATCGGCGTGGGTACGCGCGGGCGCGCGCCCTACGACCAGGTGATCACCCACGGCTTCACCGTGGACGGCCAGGGCCGCAAGATCTCGAAGAGCATGGGCAACGACGTCGACACGAAGAAGCTGATCGACAACTACGGGGCGGAGATCGTGCGCCTGTGGGTCAGCATGGTCGACTACCGCGACGACATGCCCTTCTCGGACGAGATGATCAAGCGGGTGGCGGAGGCCTACCGCAAGATCCGGAACACCTGCCGGTACCTCCTCTCGAACCTGTTCGACTTCGATCCCGAGAAGGATGCGGTGCCGGAAGACCGCCTCGAGGAGATCGACCATTACGCGCTGGCCCGCCATCGCCAGTTCCTGGCCCGCGTGCTCGAGGCCTACGACGAGTTCGAGTTCCACGTCGTCTATCACCAGCTCGTGCAGTACTGCTCGGCGGACCTGTCTTCCTTCTACCTGGACGTCCTCAAGGACCGGCTCTACTGCGATGCGCCCGACGGCGCGCGCCGGCGCTCCTCGCAGACCGTCCTTCATCGCGTGGCCCGCGACCTCGCGCGCCTCATGGCGCCGATCCTGCCCATGACCGCGGACGAGGTCTGGGAATCGATCCCCGGGCAGGAAGGCGAGTCCGTGCACCTGGCCCTCTTCCCCGACGTGGACGGGTCCGTCGAGGACCGGAAGCCATGGAGCGCCCTCCTGGAGGCGCGGGCCGTGGCCATGAAGGCGCTGGAGGAAGCGCGCGCGGCCAAGCGGATCGCCTCCAGTCTCGAGGCGCGGGTCGAGGTCGCCGCCCCCTCCGCCGTGCTGGAGCCCCTCCGCGAGTATCAGGCCCAGGGCCGCGTCTTCCCCGGCAATCTGGCCAACCTCTTCATCGTGAGCGACGTGACCCTCACCGACGGTGAAGGTCCGCTGACCGTGCGCGTCGAGCGAGCCCGTGGCGCGAAGTGCGAGCGGTGCTGGACCTACTCGGAGAACGTGGGCAAGCTGCCCGCGCACCCGGCGGTGTGCGAGCGGTGCGCGGCCGTCCTCGAAGGCCTGGGCCGATGACCAACCCCGTCCCCGGCCGCTCCCCGTATCTGTGGATCGCAGGCGTCATCGTCGCCCTCGACCAGGTCACGAAGGCGCTGGTCGACGACTTCATGACGCTCCACGAGAGCCGCACGATCGTGGAGGGCCTCGTCCGCCTCACCTACGTCCAGAACCGCGGCGCCGCCTTCGGGATCCTGTCCGAGGCGGGGCTGCCCTATCAGTCCTTGATGTTCTCGGTGGTCAGCCTCCTCGCCCTGCTCGCCATCGCGCTCTACGCCTGGCGCATGCCCGTGCAGAGCCGGTTGCCGCAGACCGCGCTCGCCATGGTGATGGGAGGGGCGGTGGGCAACCTCCTCGACCGCGCACGCCTGGGCTACGTCATCGACTACGTGGACATGTACTGGGGGCCACACCACTGGCCGGCGTTCAACGTCGCCGACTCCGCCATCACGGTGGGCGTCGCCCTGCTCGTGATCGACATCCTGCGCAATCCCGAGATGGAAGAGTCGCCCAAGGCCGGGATCGCCGCCTCTCCCGCCGGTCACGGCGACTAAGGAGCAATGCACCCCAAGCTGCTCACCCTCCCCGCTTTCGACCTCCTGGGACGGAGCATCGGCCCCCTCACCCTTCACACGTATGGCGTCCTGCTCGCCATCGCCTTCATCACCGGCCTCTGGGTGGCCAGCCGGCAGGCCAAGGCCGCCGGCCTCGACCCCGCGCGGGTCACCGACATGGCGGTCTACGTCCTCATCGCCGGGCTGGTGGGAGCCAAGGTCCTGCTCGTCGTGGTCGAGTGGGGCTACTACGCGCACAACCCGCGCGAGCTTCTCTCCATCCTGCAGAGCGGGGGCGTCTTCTACGGCGGCCTGATCGGCGCCTTCCCGGTGGCGTGGTGGTACGCGCGGAAGCATGCGCTTCCGCCGTGGCGTACCGCGGACGTGCTCGCGCCCGCGGTTTCCATCGGCCAGGCCATCGGCCGGCTGGGCTGCTTCGCCGCGGGCTGCTGTTACGGCCGGCCGGCCGAGGTGCCCTGGGCCGTCACCTTCCGCGACTCCTATGCCTCGCGCACCGTGGGCACGCCGCTGGACACCCCCCTGCACCCGACGGAGATCTACGAGGCGATCGCCTGCCTGGCCATCTTCTTCCTCCTGGCCCGGATCGCGCGGCGCAAGCGCTTCGACGGCCAGGTCATCCTCGCCTACGTCCTCCTCTACGCGGTCGCGCGGTTCATCATCGAGTTCTACCGCGGCGACGCGGTGCGCGGCAGCGTGTTCGGCGGCTGGCTCTCGACGTCGCAGTTCATCGCGATCCTCATGGCCATCGCGGTAGCGCTGGTCCTTCCCTTCGTGGCCCGGCGGAACCGCCTGACGCCTCCGTCCGCGCCTCCGCCGCCGCCCGCTCCCGCGCCCGCCTGAGGAGTGTGTCCCGCCCCTCGCGATCCTTGAAGGTCCCGGGACCTTCGGCGGGCGCGCGCCTCGACACCTGGGTCGCGCGACAGCTCCCCGAGCTCAGCCGCGCCCGCGTGCAGGCCCTGATGGCGGAGGGCGCGGTGCGTCTGGGTGGACGTCTCGCGCGGCCGTCCTTGCGCCTCCGCGGCGGCGAGGAGGTGACGGTCGAGCTGCCGGATCCGGTGGCGGCCGTCCCCGCGCCCGAGGAGCTCCCCCTCACGATCGTCCACGAAGACGCGCGCCTCCTCGTCGTGGACAAGCCGGCGGGGATGACCGTCCACCCGGGCGGGGGACGGCTCTCGGGGACGCTCGTGAACGCGCTGCTCCACCATGTGCGCGACCTCTCCGGGGTGGGCGGGGTGCTGCGGCCGGGCATCGTGCACCGGCTCGACCGCGGCACTTCGGGCCTCATGGTGGTGGCCAAGGACGACGAGACGCATCGGGCCCTGGCCGCGCAGTTCGCCGCGCGCGGCGTCGAGAAGGAGTACCTGGCCATCGTCCAGGGCGTCCCTCGCGCCCGGCAAGGGGTGATCGAGGCCGCCATCGGCCGGGATCCGGTTCACAGAAAGAAGATGTCGGTGCGCGCGCCGCGGGGACGGGCGGCCCGCTCCACGTATACGGTCGTGGAAGTGCTCGACGGCGCCGCCCTCTTGCGCGTCCGCATTCACACCGGCCGCACCCACCAGATCCGCGTCCACCTGGCCTCCCTGGGTCATCCCGTCGCGGGGGACGCGACCTACGGCGGGACG
>DASTLK010000546.1:0-12095 GCA_035715025.1 Vicinamibacteria bacterium | reverse complement strand
CTCCGTAGTGCGTGCAGGCCGCGCCGGTGGCGAAGACCTCCTCGCCCCGCCGCACGAGCAGCACCGCTTCACCCTGGGCATGGCCGACGAGGGGCGTCCCGTCGCGCAAGTCGTCCCAGGCGATGCCCGCCTCGAGATCCGGACCGGTCAGCTTGTCCCCGCCTCCCATGTCGAGCCTCCTCGAAGCGTACGTGCAGATCGTGGCCGTGACCGGCATCCCGCTCCATTCTCCCTGTGCCCCTCGATCTGCGTGCCATCGGCGAGGCCCTCGCGCCGCCCTCGCGTGCGCCGCGGGCTCGAGCCCGCGGCGTGCTACAATGCCGCACCATCAAGCCGCGCGGACCATCCTGGTCCCTCCACGAGCTCCGTGCCCGTGAGGCCAGCATGTCGACTGAACCGGTCCTCGGTCCCGCGTTGCCGGCCTCCAAGCCGACCGCGCCCCGCCTTTCCATTCGCATCGAATACGTGGACTGCCAGACCCTTCCGGAGTATCGGGAGTATCGGCTTGCCGCCTATGGACCCGACGGGCCGGTCGAGTCCCGGTTCCGCATCGCCATTGCGGCGTTCGGTGCGGGACGGGTGCGAATCCAGGACGGTCCGGACGTCTGCTATCAGAAGCTCCTGCGGTCGGTCGCGGCCGGCGAGACGGCGAGCCCCGACGTGGTCGTGATCGACGACATCGAGCTGGCCAGCTATCGCACGGCGCACACGCCCGCGCCGAAGCACCGCTCGTGGACGCCTTCGCCGGACGCTTCGGCGGCCGCCAAACCGCCGTACGTGGCGCAAATGCCCCCGCGGCCGCGGTCTCCGGAGCCGCTCGTTGCGCCGCCGCCCCCCACGGACCACGCCCAGCGCGGGCTGGGCGAAGGCCAGCGTGTCAGCCATTCGGTCTTCGGAGTCGGCGTCACCGCCGGCACCAGCGGCGGTCGCACGACCATTTGCTTCGACCAGGATGGACCGAAGACTTTCGTGACCTCGATGCTGGAGCTGGAGGTCTTGTCCGCGCCCCACACCTGGGAGACGACCCCGCGCGGAAAGAACCGGCCCCGGACCGGCTAGGCGGAGAGGCGCGCTCGTCCACCGTACGTGCGCTAGTGCAGATGCGCGGACGGATTGGCGGCGGGCAGGGTCGCGAAGGCCGGGTGGTCTGTGCGGCCCCCGGTCAGGACCATCGCGTAGAGGAACGGCGGGAAGCTCGTGGCCTTGCGCCCGTTCACCAGCACGAGAGGCGTGCCGTCGATCTGGTAGCGGGCGGCGAGCTCGATGTCCGACTGCAGCTTCTCCGACGTCTCCGCCCGGCCCACGCAGGCCTCCAGCTCGCGGCGCGGCATCACGGCCTCCGCCAGCGCGTACACGTCCGCGGTGCTCAGCGTTTCCTGTTTGCCGAACAAGCGGCCCGCATAGGCCGACGCGCCCGGGCGGCCCTCGACGCAGATCCGCGCCCGGGCGGCGAGGCAGCGTACGGGATCCTGGCCGCGGCGGACGTACGGGTTGCACTCCCCGTCGAGCGGGAACTGGCGCGGCTCGACGCTGAAGCTTCCCGCCGGCGCTTCACGCTCGAGCGCGGCGAGGGTCTCGTGGAGCGTGGCGCAGTGGCCGCAGCGGATGTCGGTGAAGTCGGTGATGCGCAGCGGCGCGCTCGCGGAGCCGATCAGCGCGCGGGGCGGTCCGGAGGGCACGGCGATCCCTTGCCGGTACTGGTGGAGGGAGTCGGCCAGCGTCTGGCGCAGCGGGGGAGCCAGCGAAGCGACGAACCGTGAGACGTCGTCGTTCGCCTCGAACCCTGCCCCCGTCCGGCCCGCACTGCGGCCACCGACCAGCTGGTCGGCTGCGCTGCGGCCACCGACAAGCGGGTTGGCTGACCCGGTCTTCAGGCCGGGGTAGAGCAGGAGCAGGGCCGCGATCGCCACTGCGGCCAGGCTGATGAGCGCGGCGCGGCCGCGGTGAGGCAGCCCCAGACGGCGCCAGCCCAGCAGCGCGATGCCCGCGTAACCGGACACGAGCACGTAGATGACGAAGCAGCCCAGGCAGAACGTCCGTGCCTGGATGGCGGCTGCCATCAGCATGAGCACGGCCACCACCCCGGCGGCGGCGGTGATACGCGCGGCGGACAACCATTCGGCACGCGGCCGGCCCTCGGCGGCGCGGACGAGCGCGACGAGGGGAAGGGCGGCCGCGGCCAGGGCCCAGGCGAGACCCCATCCCGCGACGGGCAGGCCCGTCACGCGATGGACCATGATCGCCAGCGGTCCGTCCCAGAGGCGCGCGCAGGCCTCGGGATCGGAGAGGGCGCAGGCGGTAGCGCCGCCCGCGCGCGCGAGCACGAGCTCGCCCCACAGGAAGAGCGAGACGAGCGCGGCCAGTCCTCCGAGCGCGGCGAGAGCGGCCAGGGACGGGGGGCTCGGCTGGAACGCGGCGGACGGGCCGGGCTTCGTCATGTCCTTCGCGCCCGCCTTCAGTTCTGGGGGCGGGGACTGAGGACGAGGTGCAGGCCCCGGGTGCCGATCTTCACATGGTCCTCGCGGCCATAAGGGTCGCTGGGCGGTCGGGTGAGGGGATCGCCGTCGCTGTCGAGGCGGGCCTCGACGAGCACGTCGTCGGGGACCTGCCCTCCGGCCATCGCGTCCGCCTGGCCGATCTCGAACGCGAGCGGGAAGGCCGAGGCGGGCAGGCGGCGCGCGGCCAGGGGCGGGCCCGCTCCGAACCCCGACTCGCGCAGCATCACGAAGACGATCGCCCCCGGGCGCAGGGCCGCGCGCGCCGCGGGATCGAGGTCGATCACGCCCGAGACCGAGCGGCCGCCGCCGGACGACGCCGGGGGCGGGGCAGGGCCATTTGCGCCGCCGGCGGCGCCGGCCGCGCTCGTTTGTTCGTCCGCCGGGGGCGCCTGCATCTGGGCGAGCAGCCGGCGCAGCGACTCCGCGCGGTCGGGGAAGCGCTCGGCCGCGCGCTTCATGGTGGCCTCCGCTTGCCGAGGCTTGCCCACGCGCGTGTAGACGAACATCAAGTGCAGGTATCCCTCGAGCAGGTCGGGATCCTTGCGCAGGGCCCGCACCAGCATCTCCTCGGCCTGGTCGCCCTGGCCCATGGCCAGCCGCACCAGCGATTGGTAGGCCAGCGCGCGGGGGTTCTCCGGGTCGCGTTGCAGGACGGCCTGGGTCTCGTTGTAGACGGCCATCATGTCCTCGCGCATGAGATGCAGCCGCGCGAGGTCGAGACGCGCCCCCACGTCCTCGGGGTTCTGGCGGACCCGGGCCTCGAGGGCCGCGACTTCCGCGCTGTCCTCGGCGGCCGCCGGCGCGGGGGCGGCGCCGCCTTCCATGGGCGTGTTCCCGGTGACGGAGCCGCCGGGGGCGCGCGGCTTCGAAGACTGCGAGACGAAGAAGAACAGGAGTCCCAGCGCCGCCGCCGAGCCGACGCCCCAGAAGAACCCGGTCAAGGCGGATCCACGCGCCGGAGCCACCGCTTCCGCCGGCTCCCGCTTCTTCCCTTGCGCCGCGCTCGGCGCCGCCAGCGCGTCCAGGGCGAGCACCGTCCGCGCGGCCTGGAGCTCGAGAAGGAATCGCTCGTCCCGATGCTGCGCGGCCGTGCGCTTGATGCCGGTGTCCTCCAGCTCACGGAGCTGGTTCACGAGTCCGTCGAGCCTGGCCAGCAGGTCGCGGCGTTCGAGCGAGTCTTCCGCCCGCGCGGCCGGCGTCGCGGGCGCCCTGCGCAGGACGCGCCAGAGGATGAGAGCGCCGACCACGAGGCCGGCGGCCAGGAAGGCCACCGCGGGGCCCCACTCGACCTCGCCCATCAGTCCTTCCCCGGTCGCACGCCGCCCGGCCAGCCGTACGCCAGCTCGCGCACCCGCAAGACGGCCTTCGCGAGTGCGGGGTCATCGGGCAGCGGGTCCGGAACGACATCCACCGCCGGCCCGGTGGCCGCCACCGCCGCCGGCGTCTCCGACGTCTCCGCGCTCGCTCCGCGCAGCACCCAGGAGACGACGCCGAGGCCGAGCAGGAGGCCCAGCCCGGGCGCGATCCACACGAGCCAGTTCACGCCGCGCAGCGGGGGCTGGAGGCGCACGAACTCGCCGTACGACGCCTCGAAATAGGAGAGGATCTGGTCCTCGTCGAAGCCGGCGGCCACCAGCTCGCGGATCTGCTGGCGCATGTTCGTCGCCATCGCGGATGGTGAATCCCCGACGGAGAGTCCCTGACAGACGGGGCAACGCAGCACGGCGGCGATGTGCTTGGCCTCCGCCTCCAGCGCCGCTCCCGCGAGCCTGGCCGCGCGGGGCGGCCCCGCGATGCTCTCCGCGTGCGCGAGGTCCACGGGGGTATGGTCGGGCGGCGTCTGGGCCGCGGCCAGGGGAGCGAGCAGCAGGGCCAGGAGGACGGCCGTGCGCTTCAACGCGCGTCGCTCCGGCGCGTCACCGCGCGCGCCTGTGCCTCCTGCACGAAGCCGTCCAGCAGGTCGGGACGGAGCGGCCCCACGTACTTGCTCACGATGGTGCCGTCGGGCGCGATGAAGTACGTCTCGGGCACGCCGTAGATTCCATAGGCGATCGAGACCTTGCCCCCCTCGTCCACCAGCGACGGGTAGGCGGCGCCGTGCTCGCGGAGGAAGCTCTGCACGTTGGGCTCCTCGTCCTCGTAGACGACGCCGAGGAAGACGACGTCGCTTCCATAGCGCTGGGGAGCGGCCGTGAGCACGGGGTGCTCGTCCACGCAGGGGACGCACCAGGTCGCCCAGAAGTTGACCACCACCGTCTTGCCGCGCAGGGACGCGAGCGTGACCGGCTCGCCGCCGCCGATCGGGCGCAAGGAGAAGGGAGGGGCCTTGCGGCCCAGGAGGGGCGACTCGACCTTGTGCGGGTCGCGGCCCAGGCTCACCAGCATCAGACCGACGAGGGGCAGGGTCACGGCGAGCCCGGCGACGAAGACCTTCCGGTTCACGGGAAGCGGCCTAACGCGACCGGGCCGGGCTCAGGGACCCGTCGACCGCCATCGCCGGGGCCAGCGCCACCGCGATCCGGCGCGAGGGCAGGAGGCCGAACAGGCCGCCGAGGCCCATGATCCCGGTGGCGATCCAGATCCACACGATCATCGGGTTGATCATCGCGTGCAGGCCGAGCGTCTGGCCCTGGGCGTCGAGGTTGAGGACGGAGAGGTACAGGTCGTGCGCGTAGGTCGAGCGGACGGCGGGAGTGCCGACGGGCTCGCGCTGCGTCGCGTAGTAGTTCATGCGGGGGGTGAGCACGCCCAGGTCGCGGCCGCCCTTCTTGACCTCCACGTTGGCCACGAGGGCCTCGCGGTGCGGCTCGCTCACGCGGTCCACGCCCAGGAACGTGAGCGTGTAGGGGCCGAGCGCCACCGACTCGCCGCGGACGAGCTGGGCCTCGACCGTCACGCCTTGCGTGCTGCTGGTCGCGATCGCGATCATCACCAGCACCATGCCACCGTGGACGATGAAGGCGGCCACGCGGCGCCGGCCTCGGCTCTGCACGTGGGCCACGGCTTCGAGCATGCCCTCGCCGCGCACCTTGATGCGCTGGCCCACCGGTAGCCACAGCTCGGAGAAGGTCACGAAGGCCGCGTAGCCGCCGAAGAGGAGGGCGACGAGCGTCCATGGATTCCGCACGCCCAGGGCCAGGCCGAGCGCCGCCAGGACCACGGCGCCCCCGAGCGGGGGGAGGAGCGCGCGCCGCGCCTGCTCGGCGCTGGCTCTGCCCCAGGGCAGGGCCGGCCCGACGCCGAGGAGGAAGAGGAGAGCCACGCCGATGGGCACGACCATGCGATCGAAGTAGGGCCGTCCCACGCTCATCTGCACGCCGCGCACCGCTTCCACCACCAGGGGGAACACGGTGCCGATGAGCACGGTGAACGTGAGGAGCACGAAGAAGAGGTTGTTGAGCAGGAACGCCATGTCGCGCGACACGCCCGGCTCGAGGTGCCCTTCCGGGGACAGGCGGTCGATGCGCAAGGCGAGGATGGCGACGGCGAACAGCGTGGCCAGGGCCAGGAACACCAGGATCGTGGGGCCGATCGCGCTCTGGGTGAACGAGTGCACCGAGTTGAAGACGCCGGAGCGCGTCATGAACGTGCCGAGCACGGTGAGGAGGTAGCTGGCCAGGATCAGGGTGACCGTCCATCCCTTGAGGATGCCCTTGCGTTCGACCAGGATCGCCGAGTGGACGGCCGCGGTCGCGGTCAGCCAGGGCAGCAGGGACGCGTTCTCCACGGGATCCCAGGCCCAGTAGCCTCCCCAGCCCAGGACCTCGTACGCCCACCAGCCGCCGAGCACGATGGCGCAAGTGAGGAACACCCACGGCAGCATCAGCCAGGTGCGGAGCGACCTCATGAAGTCGGGACCGAGGCGGCCCGAGAGCAGCGCCGCCGCCGCCATGCCGAACGGGATCGTCATCCCCACGTAGCCCGCGTAGAGGAAGGGCGGATGGATGATCATCAAGACGTGGTTCTGCAGCAGCGGATTCGGACCGGGTCCGTCGCTGGGCGGGATCGGCACGGTGTGGAACGGCTGCGCGGGGCCCGCGATCAGGAAGCTGAAGAACGCCGCACAGGCCAGCCAGACCCCGATCGCCCACGGCATGGACTCCGGATGGCGGTGGCGATTGGTCCAGGTGGCGCCCAGCACGTAGAGCCCCAGCATCAGGCCCCAGAAGAGGATCGACCCTTCGAGGGAGGACCACAGGCTGGTGACGGCCACCCAGTTCGGCACCTCGCGGGAGCCGACCTGCGCGACGTAACCGACGGAGAAGTCGCGGGCGAGCAGCGCATAGACCATCAGGAGGTTGGCGCTGACCATGGCCGCGGCGTAGGCGTAGGCCAGCCGCTGCGCCCAGGCGAGGCCGGCGGCCGAGCGGCGCACACCGGCGGCGAAGCCGACGAGGGCGCCCGCGCTGGCGGCGAGGAGGGCGAGCAGGATCAGGGCCCGGCCGAGGGACGCGGTCATGGTTTCCTGGAGCGCTCCGGCGGACCTAGCCCGGTCGTGCTCTCGATCAGCTTCTTCATGTCCGGCTTCTCGCCGCTGGCGGGGGCGCGGTACTCGTTGCCGTGCGAGACCATCAAGCGCTGGCTCTCGAAGTGGCCGTCGCGCGTCATGGTGCCTTCGACCACGACGCCGATGCCTTCGCGGAACAGTTGCGGCGGCACGCTCTTCGTGCGGACGTTCACCGTCGCCTTGCCGTCGGAAACGGCGAAGCTCAGCTCGGAGCCGCGGGCCTGCTGGATCGAGCCCTTGGCGACCTGGCCGCCGAGGCGGATCGTGGCCCCGATGGCCTTGTCTCCCGCGGCCACGAGCTCGGTCGGTCCCCAGTAGTAGACGAGGTTGTCGCCGATTCCCCCGACGGTGATGAAGGCGAAGGCGGCGGCGGCCACGGCCAGGGCCCCGAAGGCGAACCACTTGGTGCGGGAGGGGGAGAGCGGGGGGAGGGCGGCGATGTCACTCATGGGACCTCGGGGGTGCGGCTCTCGCGAAGGGCGCGCCGGACCTCCGCGCGGTAGCGCAGCACCACGGAGGCCGTGTAGCCGACGAGTATAACCAGGGACACCACGTAGGCCGCAATCACGTACTCCCAGCCGCCGGAGATGACGCCGGCGGGCGTCATCGGGCGGCGCCGGGCGCGAGGACGGGCGCCGGCTCGGGCAGCGGGGGAGCCATCTCCTGCCGCAAGCGCAGCGACGCGATCCGCGTACGGAGGGTGATGAGCCCGGTCATGAAGAACAGCACGCCGAAGGCGTTCGTGCGCAGGGGGATCACGAACACCGCCGACACCGTCTCCGGGCTCGATTGCATCTGGTGCAGGGAGTTCCACCAGCGCACCGAGTAATAGACGATGGGCACGTCCGCGTAGGCGATGATGGTGGCCACCGCCGACCAGGTGGCGCGCTTGACCGGATCCTCGACGAACCGGCGCAGGGCCAGGATGCCGATGAAGGCGAAGAACATCACCGCCGTGGTCGTGAGCCGCGGGTCCCAGTCCCACCACACGCCCCAGGTCGGCCGCGCCCAGATGGAACCCTGCAGGCACAGCAGGCCGGCCATCACCACCCCCACCTCGACCGCGGCCTCGTGGCGCGCATCCCACTTGAAGTTGGCGGTGAGCAGGAAGGCGAGCGCCGCGCCGAAGGCGAAGGTGAAGGCCAGCATCGTATTCCAGGCCGTGGGCACGTGCGCGTACATGATCCGGTACACGTCGCCCATGTACGACTCGCGGGGGGCGACGAAGAGCCCCAGGTACGAGCCGGCGGCGAGCAGCAACGCGCCCAGGCCCATGAATGCGAACCCCGCGCCGGGACCGGGCACGGGAGAGGGCCGGGAGGGATCGGCCATCAGTCCTCCACGACGCGGCCGAAGAGGAGGCCGCAGAGCGACCAGTGTATAGCGTCGAACGCGACGAGCAAAAGTGTCCAGGACCACACCTGACCCATGGGATCGCCCAGCATCAGCAGCGACGTCGCCTTGACCGCCGCGATCAGGACGGGCACGACCAGGGGAAAGAGCAGCAGGGGCAGGAGGGTCTGGCGGGAGCGCGCCTGCTGGGTCATGGCCGCGTAGAGGGTGCCGGGCGCGGAGAGGCCGGCGGCGCCGAGGGCGATGACGCCGAGCAGCGCGAGCGGCCGCGGCATGGCGGCGTCGTAGAGGGCGACCATCAGGGGGACCATGGCGATGCCGAGCACCGCGAGCTGCGCCCAGTTCGCGAGCGCCTTGGCGTAGTACACGGCGGTCGCGCTGGCCGGCAGCAGGAGCTGGCCCTCCAGCGCGCGGTGCTCCATCTCGGCCTGGAAGCTCTCGGCGAGGGTGAGCGTCGAGGACAGGAGCAGCGCCAGCCAAAGGAACCCCGGGGCGTTGCCGCGAAGGAGGTCGTAGTTGGGTCCGACCGCGAAGCTGAAGAGGAGAAGCGCGGTGGCCCCGAAGACCAGCACGGCCAGGAGGGGCGCGAAGGCGCGACTCTGGAGCAGCCACTCCTTGCGGAGGGCGGCCAGGAGCTGTGTCATCGGCCCTCGGGCAACGTCGCCGGATCGAGCCCCCCGAGGGAAGGCAGGTCCCTGGCCGGACCCTGCCAACGCAGCCGGCCGCCGTCGAGCACGATTCCCTCGTCGCAAAGCGCCGCCCCGCGCTCGAGGAGATGGGTGGCCATCAGCACCGCGCAGCCGCGCGCGCGGAGCGTGCCGAAGAGGCGGTCGACGAGGCGGAATCCGGGTGGGTCCAGCTCGCCGTAGGGCTCGTCGAGGAGCACGAGGCCCCCTTCCTGCAGGAGCGTGCGCGCGAGGGCGAGGCGCTTGCGCATGCCCGCCGAGAAGGTCGAGACCGCATCGTCCGCGCGCTCGGCCAGCTCCACCTCCGCCAGCAGCGGCAGGAGCGCCGCCCGGCGCGCCTCGCGGCCCAGGAAACGCGCCGCGATGGCCAGGTTCTCGAGCGCGGTCAGCGACTCGTAGAGATAGGAGGCATGGCTGAGGAGCGCGGTTGTCCGGCGCACCGTCTCCCGCTCCGCGCGGATGTCGTGGCCCAGCACGCGGGCCGTCCCGCGGTCGGCACGGATGGCGGTGGAGACGATGCGCAGCAGGGTGGATTTGCCCGAGCCGTTGCGACCCGCGACCATCACGCTCGTGCCCGCGGCCACGCGAAACGACACGTCCACGAGCGCCCAGCGGCGGCCGTAGCGCCGGCACAGCCCAAGCGCGTCGATGGCGTCGGGGTTCGTCACGCGGCCGGCATCGTACCGGCCCCGCGCGACGGATGCCAGGATCGCCCCCGGCCCCCGCCGACTGTATTAATGCCGACTGTATTAATAAGGATATCTACCAGTCCACCTTGGCCGCGAACTGCATCTGCCGGTTGTCGCCGACCGTCGTCGTGATGCGGCCGACGGTCGGCGAGCCGATGTTCGCGTTCGGGAAGCCCAGCTGCGGAGTGTTGAGGAGATTGAAGGCGTCGGCGCGCAGCTGCAGGTTCAAGCGCTGCTTGAGCGGGATGCGCTTGGCCAGCGAGACGTCCAGCGTCTTCGTGCCCGGCGCGTAGAGGATGCCGCGGCCGGAATCGCCGTACGTGTTGGCGGGCGGGGCCACGAACGCCGTGGGGTCGAACCAGAGGTCCGGGGTGGGATTGTCCAGCTTCCCGCTGCCGATGCGGTTCGGCCAGGACGGGGCGCCGTTGTTGACGCCCGTGTTCAGGAAGACGGTGAAGGGCCGCCCGGTGGCGAGGGTGGCGATCCCGCTGAATTGCCAGTTTCCCAGCACGGCGTTGCCCACGCCGCCCGAAGCCCAGCGCCGGTTCGCGCCGAAGGGCAGGTCCCACACGTAGCTGAGCACGAACCGGTGCTTGACGTCGAAGCCGGAGGGCCCGCGCCAGAGGTCCATCCGGGTGACGGTCTGGCCGTTGCCGACCGCGCCGCCGCCGGAGGCCGCCGACGCGCCGTAGTCGAGCGACTTGCCCAGCGTGTAGCTGGCCAGGAACTGCAGGCCGCCCGAGAACCGCTTGAGCAGCTTGCCCTGCAGGCTGTTGTAGGTCGACTTGTTGATGGGGTCGCACTGCACGATGGTGGAGACGTTGGCCAGTGGCTGGATCAGCCGGCGCGAGGCCTGGGTGCCGGGACCGGGCTGGACCTCGTTCGGGTTGTAGCAGACGACGAGGTGCGACCCCCTGCTGCCCACGTACGCGACCTCGGCCATCAGCGTCGGCGTGAGCTGGCGCTCGTAGCTGCCCTGCCAGGTCTGCATGGAAGGCGTCTGGTTCTCGAAGCCGTGCCCGAGGACGCGCGGGTTGGCCGCGTTGAGCTCCGCCGTGGTGCGCGGCTTGACCTGCGCGATGGGCGGAAAGGGATTGGAGAGCAGCGGCACCCTGGAGAAATCGCTGGGGTTGGTCTCCACGGTGTAGTTCTGCGAGATCGTGTAGGGCACCTGCTGGCCGAGGAGGTTCGACGCCGACTGCGCGAGCGGGTAGTAGCTGATACCGAAGCCCGCGCGCACGACGTTCTTCGCGTCCCCGGAGAGGTCCCAGGCCAGGCCCAGGCGCGGAGCGAGGTTGTGGCGGGCCTTCTTGTTGACGCTCTTCGTGGCCCCATCCTCGCCGGCGTAGATGAGCCTGAGGGCCACGGGGTCGAAGTTGACCAGCCGGTTGTCCTTCTCCGTGTCCGCGCCGTAGAACTCGTAGCGGAGGCCCACGTTCGCGGTCAGCCGCGAGCTGACCTTCCAGTCGTCCTGCACGAAGGCGGCATGCTCCGTGTTGGTCATGTCGTACGGCTCGAGCAGGAAGCCACGGGCGCCCCCGGTGGTGTAGCCGAGGAGCAGCGTGGCCAGGCCCGAGCCCTGGCTGTTGGTCGCGGGGTTGTTGGTCAGGTTGCGGTTGATGCTGATGCTGCTCCGGGTGTCCGTGTTCGTGAAGGGGGAGGGCTGGCGCAGGATGAACCGGTAACCGGTCTTCAGCGAGTGGCGCCCCCTCACCCACGCCAGGCTGTCCTCGAGCTGGTAGTGCGTCTGCTTCGGGTTGACGGGCAGGAACGCGGGGCCGCCCGAGATGCCGGTGACGTCCTGGATGTTGAGGTTGGGCAGGCCGGTCGTGAACTCGGTGACGTTGATGCCCTGGATGCCCAGGCTCTCCGCCGACTTGTGCCCGAAGTCCGACTGGCGGGTCTCCGGGTTGGTCTTGGCAAAGCCGAGGCGGACCTCGTTGACCAGCGTGGGCCCGAAGATGTGCGTCCAGTTGAAGGCCGCGCCGTGGGTGGTGAGGTGCGTGTTCTGGATTCCCGCCACGTAGGGGCCCAGGTCGAACTTCTGCGCGAAGTCCGGCGTAGGCAGGCAGCACACCGCCTGGCCCTGGGGCGCGTCCAGCTTGTAGTTGTCGTAGCTGTAGCGAACGAAGAACGAGTCCTTGGGGCCGGCCTTGTGGTCGATGCGGGCGGTGAAGGCGTTGTCCTTCACCTCGCGGTTCGCGGTCGAGGTGTAGTTGTCGAAGTTACCCGGCCCGTTGGGGAGCGGGAAGATGCTGGCCACGTTGAAGCCGACCGGGTTGATGCGATTGGCGGGGATGATGTTGCCGGGGAAGGGATCGCGGATGACGCCGGAGCCGTTCGGATTCGGTCGCGTCGTGAG
>DASTLK010000545.1:0-6044 GCA_035715025.1 Vicinamibacteria bacterium | reverse complement strand
GGTGACCCTCTGCGCCCCGCCCACCCTGATGCCGCCGGGGATCGCGACGCTGGCGCCCGTCACCTACCGCATCGAGGAGGCGGTGGAGGGCGCGGACGCGATCATGATGCTGCGCATCCAGCAGGAGCGCATG
Organism: Vicinamibacteria bacterium; assembly: GCA_035715025.1. Classification (GTDB taxonomy): domain Bacteria; phylum Acidobacteriota; class Vicinamibacteria; order Fen-336; family Fen-336; genus AA29. The sequence goes on along the minus strand of DASTLK010000545.1, from coordinate 5,911 downwards.
ACCGGGGGGTACTTCCCGACCCTGCGCGAGTACCACGCGCGGTTCGGACTGACCGAGGAGCGCGTGCGGCTGGCCAAGAAGGACGTGCTGATCCTGCATCCGGGTCCCATGAACCGGGGCGTCGAGATCGCGAGCGAGGTGGCGGACGGGCCGTACTCGGTGATCCTCGACCAGGTCACGAACGGGGTCGCGGTGCGCATGGCCGTGCTCTACCTCCTGCTGGGGGGAGCGGAGGCGGCATGACGCATCGCCTTCTCCTCAAGGGCGGCCGCGTGATCGACCCCGGCCGCTCCGTCGACGCCGACCTCGATCTCCTCCTCGTCGACGGCGAGGTCGCGGAGCTGGCCACCCGCGCGGCCGCGCGGGGGGCGGAGGTGATCGACGTGGCCGGGCTCGTGGTCTGCCCCGGCTTCATCGACCTCCATACCCATTTGCGGCAGCCGGGACGGGAGGACAAGGAGACGATCGCGACCGGGACTCGCGCCGCCGCCGCCGGCGGGTTCACCGCCGTGTGCGCGATGCCGAACACGGAGCCCGTGAACGACCAGGCGGGCATCACACGCGCGATCCTGGAGGCGGCCGCCCGAGAGGGCGCGGTGCGCGTCTGGCCCATCGGCGCCATCACGCGCGGGTCGAAGGGCGAGGAGCTGGCGGAGTACGGAGACCTGCGCGAGGCGGGCTGCGTGGCCGTCTCCGACGACGGGCGCCCGGTGGCGAGCGCGCGCATGATGCGCCGTGCCCTCGAGTATGCGAAGGCCTTCGACCTCACCGTGATCGACCACTGCGAGGAGCCCACGCTCGCCCAGGGAGCGTCCATGAACGAGGGCCCCGTGGCCACCATGCTCGGGCTGCGCGGCGCGCCGGGCGCGGGGGAGGCGATCATGGTCGAGCGCGACGTGCTGCTGGCCGAGCTCACGGGCGGCAAGCTCCACATCGCGCACGCGAGCACGGCCGCCTCCGTGGACGCCGTGCGCCGCGGCAAGGCGCGCGGAGTGCGCGTGACCGCCGAGGCCACGCCCCATCATCTGCTCCTCACGGACGAGCTCGTGCGCACGTCGGAGTACGACACCTCCACCAAGATGAACCCGCCCCTGCGCGCGGAGGAGGACCGGCAGGCCCTGATCCAGGGCATTCGCGAGGGCGCCGTGGACTGCATCGCCACCGATCACGCGCCCCACACCGTGGACGACAAGAAGGTCGAGTACGACGCGGCCGCTTTCGGCATCGTAGGGCTGGAGACGGCGGTGGCCCTCTGCCTGGACCGCCTCGTCGCCTCGGGATTGATCAGCCTCGGCCGGCTGATCGAGCTGCTTTCGACGCGGCCGGCCGCCATCCTGGGATTGCCCGGCGGCACCCTCGCCCCCGGCGCGCCCGCGGACGTCACCGTCCTGGATCTCTCCCGGCGACACAAGGTCGACCCCGCGCGCTTCCACAGCAAGTCGCGCAACACCCCGTTCGGGGGATGGACGTTGAAGGGCGCGCCCGCCCTCACCATCGTGGGCGGACGTGTGGCCTGGGGGCACGGCCGGTAGCCGCGCCGACGTGGCCGATCCCGCCGCCGAGTTCAACCGACTGGTCGCGGCCGATCCGAGGGCGGCGCGCGAGCAGGCGCAGTGGCTGGAGGAGGCCTTCCAGCGCGCGGGCATCACGTTCGACGGCGAACCCATGCGAACGTGCCTGCGCCCCCACTTCGTCGGGCGCGCTCAGTGGGACACGCTGCGGGCGGCGGGCCGCCGGCTGATGGAGATCGCGGCCCGGGTCGCGCGCCACGTCTTCGACGGCGACGTCGGCGCGCTCTGCGCCTACCTGGGCACGCCGGAGGCGGAGGCGCGCTGGGTCCGCCTCGATCCCGGACCGCCGGACGTGCTGCTCTCGCGGCTGGATGCGTTCCTCGGAGCCGATGGTCCGCGCTTCATCGAGATCAACAGCGACGCCCCCGCGGGCTTCGGCTACGGAGACCGCATGGCGGAGGTGTTCTCGGATCTGCCCCTGTTCCGCGCGTTCGCGCGAGACCACCCCGTCCACTACGCGCCGTCGCTGCCCGCCCTGGTCGACGCGATGGTATGGACCTGGAGGTCGAAGGGAGGAGGAGCGGCATCGTCTTCGTCTCCCGTCATCGCCATCGCGGACTGGGCGGACGTGAAGACACGCGCGGACCAGGAGATCGTCTGCGCGCGCTTCGAGGCCGTCGGGTTCGATTGCGTGCTCGCCGATCCGCGCGCCATGGAGATCAAGGGCGGGCGCCTGATCGCAGACGGGCGGCCCGTCGACCTCGTCTATCGGCGGGCCGTGCTCAGCGAGATCGTCGCGCGCGAGGGCCAGATGCCGGCTCTCCTCGAGGCCTATCGCGACGGGCTGGCCTTCTTCGTGAACTCCTTCCGCTGCCGGCTCTCCGAAGACAAGGCGTTCTTCGCGATCCTGACCGACGAATCGTTCGCTTCGCTGATGACGCCGGAGGAGGCCCAGCTCGTGCGGCGCGTGGTGCCCTGGACCCGCCGCGTGGCCGAGCGCCGCACCCTGCGCGCCGGAACGGAGCTCGACCTCGTCCCCTACGCGATCGAGCACCGCCCCGAGCTCGTCCTCAAGCCCGCGCATGGCTACGGCGGCCGGTCCGTGCTGGTGGGCGACGAGACCACGCCCGAAGCGTGGGAGAGCGCCGTCCAGGAGGGCCTGCGCGAGCCCTGGGTCGTGCAGGAGAGGGTCCACATTCCGGAGGAGGTCTTCCCGCTCCTCGAGGAGGACGGCGAGGTCGGGCTCTCGTCGCTCAAGGTCAACGTGAATCCGTTCTTCGTGGATGGCGCGGACGTGGGCGCGGTGACACGCGCGTCGCGCCATTCCGTCATCAACGTGAGCGCGGGCGGCGGCAGCGTCCCCACGTTCGTCGTCGGGTGAGGGGGCTAGGGTTCGAGCAGCACCTTCAGGGCGCCCGGACGCTCCGCTTCCGCGAAGGCGTCCACGCCGCGCGCGAGCGCGTACCGTGCCTGCACGAGATCGGCCACGGGGAGGGCGCGCGCGGCCAGCAGCTCCAGCGCGGGAGCGAAGGCGCCGCAGCGCGATCCCACCAACGTGATCTCGTCCACCACGACGGAGGAGAGGTTCACCGGCGCCTCGCCCGCATACGTGCTCTTGAGGACGATGGTGCCGCGTGCGCGCACGGCGGCGCGCGCGCGCGCGAAGCCTTCGGGATGGCCGGTGCAGTCCACGACCACGTCCGCGGAGCCAGCGGGTACGTCCTCGGGCGCGACCGCGTCCACGCCCCCGGCCCGGAGCTGATCGCGCCGCGCGGCCAGGCGGGCGGCCACGCGCACCTGGGCTCCCGTGCGCGCGAGGGTCCGCGCCACCAGCGTGCCCAGCCGCCCCGCGCCCAGGACGAGGACGCGCTGGTCCGCACGCAGGGGAACCTGGGCCTGGATCTGGAGCGCCGCGGCCAGGGGCTCCGTGAACACCGCCTCTCCGTCGGACACGGCGGCGGCAACCTCGTGCAGGTTCAGCAGGGGCAGGGCCAACCGCTCGGCAAAGGCGCCGGCGCGGCCGCGAATACCGAGCACGGTGCGGGCCGGGCAGTGCGTCCGGCGGCCCGCCAAGCAGGTCGCGCAGGTACCGCAGGCGGCGTTGATCTCGCCCACGACGCGGCGGCCGATCCATTCCGGCGCGGACGGCGCCTCCTCCACGATCCCGACGAACTCGTGGCCGGGGACTCCAGTGAACGGGTAGTAGCCGCGCCGGAGCTCGAGGTCGGTGCCGCAGATGCCGGCCAGACGCACGCGCACCACCGCCTCGCCGTCCGCGAGCAGCGGCCCGGCCAGGTCATCCCGGAAGGCCAGCCGCTTCTCTTCGAGCCACAGACCGCGCATGGTGGATGGTGACACGGCGCGCGCGTGTCGGGCTGGCCGCGGCCGCGACGGCGTCGCTGGCGGGAGCGGCCCTGCTGGCGTGGGCGGTGGTCGTGGAGCCGGGCCGTCTCGTCGTGCGCGAGACGCGCGTCCTCTCCGGACGCTGGCCCGCGGACCGGCCCCCGCTGCGCATCGCGGTCCTGACCGACCTGCACGTGGGATCCTTCCGCAACGGTCTCGATCGCCTCGACGAGGTCGTCGCGCGCACGAACGCCGCGCGGCCGGACCTCGTCGTCCTGCTCGGCGACTTCGTCATCCACGACGTGATGCTCGGGCGGTTCGTCCCGCCCGAGGCCACGGCGGCGCGCCTGGCCGGCCTGCGCGCGCCCTACGGCATCGTGGCCGTGCTCGGGAACCACGATTGGTGGCTGGATGGCGGGCGCGTTCGCCGCGATCTCGAAGGCGCCGGCATCCGCGTGCTGGAGAACGACGCGACGCCTCTGGGGGAGGGCCCACGGCGATTCTGGGTCGCGGGATTGGGCGACCTGTGGACGCGGCCCGTGAGCATGACGCGCGCTCTGTCCCGCGTGCCCGCGGGGGAGCCCGTCGTCCTTCTCACCCACAGTCCCGACGTGTTCCCGGAGGTTCCGGCCCGCGTCGCGCTCACTCTGGCCGGGCACACGCACGGCGGCCAGGTGGCGCTGCCGATCCTGGGCCGTCCCATCGTCCCTTCGCGCTACGGGCAGCGCTACGCGTACGGATTGGTCGTCGAGGACGGGCGCGCGCTCTTCGTGAGTCCGGGCATCGGCACCAGCCTCTTGCCCGTGCGATTCCGCGTCCCCCCGGAGATCTCGATGGTGACGCTCGGGCACGGCGAGTAGCCGGGCGACGACCTACCGCGCGAGCGCCTGCTTCCGGGCGCCTTCGAACTCGTCGCCCGGGTTCCAGCTCGGCATGTTCTTGCCCTCGGCGACCTTGACTCCGAGGTAGAAGAGGAGCTGCGTGTCCTCGACCGCCCCCGTGAAGTCCCAGTCCGGCCGCAGCTCGTCCGAAGGCTGGTGGTAGTCGGTCTCCTCGTACTTCGCGTGCTGGGCCGCGCCCCACCCCGCGGGCTTGCCCACGACCTCGACGCCGGATTCGAGGTAGGCGGCGGGAACGCCGCGCTTGGCCAGGTTGAACTGGTCGGAGCGATAGAAGTAGCCCTTGTCGGGATTCTGGTCGGCCACGATGTGGCGCCCGCCCTGGGCGGCCGCGATCGCTTCCACGACCGTGTCCAGGGTCGACTTGCCCTTGCCGATCATGATCATGTCGCGCGTGCGTCCCCAGATCCCGAGCTCGTCGATGTTGATGTTGGCGGCCAGGAGGCCGATCGGCACCGGCGGATGCGCGGCCAGGTACGCGGAGCCGAGCAATCCCTGCTCTTCTCCCGCCACCGCCGCGAACAGGATCGTGCGGCGGGGCGCCAAAGGTAGCGCCTTCATGGCGCGGGCGATGGCCAGCACCGCGGCCACGCCGCTCGCGTTGTCGCGCGCGCCGTTGTAGATCACGTCCTCCCCGGGCTTGGTCGACTCGCGCATTCCCAGATGATCGTGGTGCGCCGTGTAGAGGACCGCCTCCTTGCCGAGGATGGGGTCGCGGCCGGGCAGCTTGCCGATCACGTTCGCGGTCTGCTTCTTCTGCACGTCGTTGCGCAGCGTGAGGCTCAGGGTGACGCCGAGGGGCACGGGCTTGAAGTCACGCTTCTCCGCGGCCGCGCGCAGCGCGTCGAGGTCCTGGCCGCCCAGCCTGGCCACGCGGCGCGAGGCCTCTTCGGTGGCCCAGGCCTGGACCTGCAGCTCCGGCTGTCCTTCCGCCGGCAGCGTGAAGTTCTCGCCCGACCAGGAGCTGGTGACGACCTGCCACTTGTAGCCGGCGGAGGGCTCGGTGTGGATGATGATCGCCCCCGCGGCGCCCTTGCGGGCCGCGATCTCGTACTTGTACGTCCAGCGGCCGTAGTACTGGCGCGTCTTGCCCGCGAAGAGCTTGGGATCGCTGGCGGGATCGTTGTTCATCATGAGCAGGACCTTGCCCTTGAGGTC
>DASTLK010000544.1:0-2170 GCA_035715025.1 Vicinamibacteria bacterium | reverse complement strand
CGACGAGCCGCCGGAGACGCTCACGATCAAGCAGGGAGACGGCGCCTTCCTCATCGGCGACGACACCGGACAGATCCGGCGCCTCTATCCCGACGGCCGCACGATGAAGGCGGACAACGGCGAGGGACAGGTCAAGACGCGCTGGCACGGAGACGAGCTGGTGACGGAGACGATTCCCGCACGCGGCCCGGAGCTGAGGGAAACCTTCGCGGTCGCGCCCGACGGGCGCCGGCTGTTCGTGACGACCCACTTCGAGCCGCGCATGGGCGGCGCGGTGGACGTGCGCCGCGTGTACGACGCGGCGGAGGCGCCTTGATGGGCCTCCGCCGCGCCGTTTTCAGGGGTGGGTCACGGTGAGGATAGGGGTGACGGGGTCGGCCAGGTTGCCCAGGTCATGAATCACTGCGCAGTAGGAGCCCACGGCCGCCGTGCCGGACATGATGGTGCCCGCCTGCGCGGCATTGCGGTAGGGTCTGGGCGATGCCGAAGCCGAGGATGATGGTGGCCAGGTTTTCGTCCTGGTGAGCGTGATGTCTCCTTCACGTCGAGCGTGGGATGATCGGCGCCCATCATGACGTGACGGTCCCGCCCGGTGATTAACCCACCGCAAAGAGATCGTAAAGAACGTAAATTCTAGAGATACAGGTGAAGCTGCAGCAGCGTCGTCCTGGTCACGATGTCGTTGCTGCGGCCCTTGTCCCGGTAGTGGGAGAGGTCGACGTTCCAGTGCGTGCGTGGGAGCACGTTGAGCTCGAAGGCCAGCCGGAACGTGCCCCCCGAGGTGTCGCCGAAATCCGTGCGCAACTGGGGTGAGACCTTCAGCCAGACGCCTCGGTAGACCTCGAACCCCGTCTCGTTGACGAGGACGTAGGACGGCGCGCCCGAAAGCCCCTGCTGGAACTGCGCGTCGCCTTCGGTCCAGATGGTGAGACGTCGGACCGGGGAGAGGCCGAGGGCGAGCCCGGCCGAGCCGTTGCGCGCGTCCAGGCGCGACGCGCCGTGGAGGAGCCCGGAGGCCACCAGCACCGTGCGCGTCGAGAGGTCGAGCTGAAAGCGCGCGCTGGCGACGAAGCCGCGCGTGCCGTCGTCGTGGATGATCGAATCCGCGCGTCCGGGAGCGGCGGCCACCTGGAGGAGATGGCGGTCCGTGGTGTGGCTCAACTCCACGCCGTAGATCTGGTCGAAGGTGTCGAGGCCCAGGGGCCGGCGGTTGAACGCGGTGTGATCGGCAAAGCGAATGCCGTAGGCGGGCAAGAAGCGGCCGGCACGGAAGCCCAGGCCCTTCTCCGATTGATAGCCGACCCAGTGCTCGAACGAGTCCACGCGGGTTTCCGAGCGCAGCGGCTGGCGGCCCAGCTCTCCGTAGAGCGTCCAGCCCTTCGACCGGAAGGCGGCCGTGATCTCGGCGTTCATCAGGAGATTGCGATCGTCCTTGCCTCCCGCGAAACGGACGTCCAGGTGTGAAGGCCGCAGGTCGATGCCGGCGCTGACCGGTCCCAGGCTGTCTCCGAGCAGACCGAACAGGAAGCCTTCCTCGCCCGCGCGGCTTGCGCCCGGACCGGGCGCGGGGGAGTGGCCGGCACCCGTCGTCGAAAGCTCCTGGCGCGTGAGAGAGCGGCCGTACGGGGTGAGCAGTCCACCCCCCGTCGGCGAGAAATGGCACGTCGTGCAGCGCGCGTACTGGCGCGCGAGGAAGATGGGCTCGGCGCCGGCATGCGCGACCCCGAGGGCGAGGCCGGCGGCCGCGAGAGCCGCGACGCGCGTCCTCATTGCGCGGCCCCGGGGGCCGGCGTGACCAGCAGCGAAACCTTCACTTGCACCTCGTTCTTGACCCCCACCCCCAGGTAGCGGGGGGGAGCGATGCCGTAGTCGTCGATGTGCACCGGAAAGCTCGCGGCCACGCGGACGTCGCTTCCCTCGAACCGGATGTCCGCCTGTCCCGATACGGGGTGCCGCGTCCCATGCAGGAGGAGCATACCCGTGAACGGCGTCTGTCCGTGGAACGTGGAGGCCTCGACCTTGTCCAGGCGTACGTCGGAGAGGACCGCGGTGGCGAAGTCCCCGCCCTTGCCGACCTCGAGGTACTTGTCGCGCAGGTGCGCGTTGCGTAGCGCGATACCGGTATCCACGCTCGAAAGGTCGACGGTGAGATCCCCTCTGAGTACGGCGG
>DASTLK010000543.1:0-7039 GCA_035715025.1 Vicinamibacteria bacterium | reverse complement strand
CTGCTGGCGGCGGTCCCGCGGATCACGAAGACGAGGGCGACGATGGAGACGGTGGCGGCGATCAAAGCCAGCGCGGCGCGACGCCGCCGGGCCAGGTCGGCTGGCGGTCGTTCGGAGGAGCGAACGTCGGGAGCGCTCGGCGTCACCATGAGATGAGCAGCAGCACCGGCGACATCGCGACGAGACCGATGAGGGTGCCTACGATCGTCCGCAGCGTGATCCGGCCGATGGCGGCCATGGCGGCCTCCCGATTGATGGGACCCATGTCCCGCGTAAGGATCACGACGAGCGCGACGACGGAGGCGAGGAGCTGGATGAGTGGAAGACCCAAGAACAGAAGGCCTGCGCCCCACAAGACGCCCTTCGTGACCACCACGAGGAGGACGCACACCACCGTACTGACACCGAGGCTGCCCCAGTAGACCGCTTGCGCATGAGCGTACCCGGTCGCACCGCTCGCGTCCGCGGGGGCCGGGTTTGTCGCAGCGCCCAGAATCCCGCCGAGGGCGTGCAGGCAGCAGCTGCAGCAGCAGCAGGTCGTGCAGCACCCTCCCGCGACGATCACGCCCCGTGACCGTCGCTCAGGCGGATGGACGACGAACCGGAGAAGAGCCGGCGCCTGCTTGGTGTCGAAGCTCGGCGCTGCGTCCGCGGGTGTGGAGCTCGTGAGCTTGTCCTCTCGGCCGACCCACCGGCCGCGGCCACACTATAGTCCTGGCAATGGCGACGTCAACGCAGGTGCGCGCCGCCCGGGCGAAGGACGACGCGCACCGCTCAGCGGCTGGGCATTGGCGTGAATTGAATCTTTGAAAGGCCGCGGGCGGACAGCCTCGCGACGGTTTTCATTGTACGTGATTTGCGTACGATCGTTCGCCCCGTGAAGAAGCGCGGGACCGGGGAGACCGTCCGGACCATCAAAGCGTCTTGTGAGGCCGCAGCGGGCGATTTCGGCGGCGGTTCGGGGATCCTGGAGCGATGTCCTGATGAGGTCGACGACTGTACGCGATCTGAGGACAATCATTGCCTTGAGAGGCACGCGCCACGCGAGACCACCACCGAGCCACCCGCGAGAGGAGGGTTCTTGGGCCCCTCCCGGCAAGGGTCGCTGACGTCGTAACCCAGTTGAGGCGGGCGACGAGGCGACGAACGACCCCGTGTCCAGTCGCGGCTTGTGTTGTCTAGTCCTTCCGCTTCGCGATCCACGCACCGCCGGAACGTCCTTCCACGCGCATCCGTCCCTTGCCGGAATCACCGTCGATCCAGCCGGCCAGGAACGCATTGACCGGACCCGGAGCTCCCGAATACCGCATCTCCCAGGAGCCGGCGACGTCGGATCCGTTCTTCAGGTTCTGCGGCGCGGCCGGCGTGATGCGCACGTCGGCAAGATAGGCTTCCTCGTTCGTGAAGCTCCAGAGCCCGACCGCGCCCTGCAGGTCCTCGCCCTTCATGCCATCGACCACGAGACTCGGCTTGGCCGATCCGTTCAGATAGAGCTTCGCGCCGACTCGCCGGCCACCTTAGTATTTCCAGGCATCCAAGCGCTTGAGCGGGGACATTCGCGCTACCCTCCCGCTCGTGTTGAGGTTCCTCCCCTTCGTCCTCCGCCACCTGCGGCGCAACTCCATCCGCACCGCGAGCACGGTGGCGGCGATGGCCCTCTGCATCCTCCTCTTCTGCACGCTGCAGAGCGCGCTCACCCGCTTCGACCGCGTGATCGACACCCGCAGCCCGCGGCGGCTGGTCACGCGCAACGCCGTCACCTTCATGATCCCGATCCCGGTCGCCTTCGGCGAGGAGATCCGGAAGGTCCCGGGCGTCCGCCACGTCGCGATCATGAACGGCTTCGGAGGCGTCCTGCCCGCGCGCAAGGAGGGCCAGGACGCGGGCGGCGCCACGGACTGGAGCGACGCGTTCCAGAACGTCGCCGTGGACGGCGAGGAGTACTTCGCCATGAACCCCGAGCTGTCCGTGGCTCCCGATCAGCTCCGTGACTTCCTCAGCGACCCCCATGCCTGCGTGATGGGCCGGGAGCTGGCTCGCCGGTTCGGATGGAAGATCGGCGATCACTTGTTCCTGGAGAGCTTCGTCTCCGCCTACCGCAAGCGGACCGGCCCCTTCGAGTTCGTCATCCGCGGACTCATCGACGCCGACCCGCGCTACCCGGGCACCGAGACCGAGATGATGGTCTTCCACTTCAAGTACCTGAGAGAGGCCCTCGGCACGCACGTCCGCGCCATGACCTTCCTGGTCGAGATCGACGACCCCGCGCGCGGGGCGGAGATCGGCTCCGCCATCGACGCCCTCTTCGAGAACTCCAGCTCCCCCACCCTCACGGAGAGCGAGCGAAACTTCACGGCCGACTTCATGTCCATGGCCGGCGACCTGGGCGTCCTCATCAACGGCATCGGCCTCACCGTGTGCTTCGCGATCCTGCTCGTGACCGCGAACACCATGAGCATGGCCGTGCGCGAGAGACGCACCGAGATCGCGGTCCTCAAGACGCTCGGGTTCACGAGCGGGCAGGTCATGGGGCTGGTGGTGTCGGAGGCGCTCGTGATCGGCGGGGCGGGCGGCCTCTTCGGCGTGGCCGGCACCGCGGCCCTCATCTGGATCCTCGACCACGCCACCAGTGGGACGTGGTTCGGCTTCGCGGGCATGGAGCTGACCGCTCGCGTCGCCGCTCTCGGCCTCGGCGTGGCGCTGGCCCTGGGCCTGGCCGCCGGCCTCATGCCGGCCGTGGGCGCCTATCGCGCGCGCGTGACCGAGATTCTGAGGGGCGTCTAGCCGTGGCTGTTCCCCTGTCCTACAGCCTGCGCAACATCCGCGTGCGCTGGCGGCTCACGCTCCTGGCCGTGGTCGGGATCACGCTCGTGGTGGCGGTGTTCACGGTGCTCATGGCCATGTCGGAGGGGTTCCGCGCCGCCCTGCGCGGCAGCGGCCGCGCCGACAACGCGATCGTGGTGTCGCGGGGCTCGGCCTCCGAGATGTTCTCGGAGGTGACGCCGGAGGAGCGCAACGTGATCCTGGCCGACGCGCGGATCCTCCGCCGGCCCGACGGGGAGGCCCTCGCCTCCGCGGAATCGGTCATGGTCATGTCCCTGCGCAAGCGGATCGACGGCCATCGCACGAACGTCACCCTGCGCGGTGTGCCGCCTTCCGCGTTCGAGGTCCGTGGCGGCATCCGCGTGACCTCCGGCCGGCCCTTTCGTCCGGGCCTCCCCGAGGTGATGGCCGGCCGCCGCATCCGCGAGCGCGTGCGCGACCTCGACGTCGGCAGCACCTTCCGCTATCGCGGCCAGGACCTCACGGTCGTCGGCGTGTTCGAGTCGGACGGGGCCGCCTTCGAGAGCGAGGCCTGGGGCGACTACGCTTCCCTGAACGCGCTCCTTCGGCGGCCGACGCTCACCAACTGCATGGTGGTGCGGATGAAGGATCCCACGGAGATCCCCGCTCTCGACGGCTGGATCCGCTCCCTGCCCGGCGCGTCGCTGCAGGCCGTGCCCGAGCGGCTCTACTTCGAGAACCGGGGCGGCCAGGTGGCGATGGTGCTGCGCGCGTTGGCCAGCCTGGTCGCGGTGGTCATGGGCGTAGGCGCGGTGTTCGGGGCCATGAACACGATGTACGCGATCGTGGCCGCGCGCACGCGCGAGATCGGGACCCTGCGCGCCCTCGGCTTCTCGCGCCGGGCGATCCTGGCCTCGTTCGTTCTCGAGTCCGCCTTGCTGGCTCTGATCGGCGGCGGTCTCGGGTGTCTCCTGGCCTTCAGCGCGAACGGCTACACGACGGGCGCGTCGAACCTGCAGACGTTCCGCGAGGTCGCGTACGCGTTCCGCATCACGCCCGCGATCGTCGGCACCGGGATGGCCTTCGCGCTGGTGATGGGGATCCTGGGCGGGCTGCTGCCCTCCGTGCGGGCGGCGCGGCTGTCGATCGCGGCCGCGGTGCGGGAAGGGTGACGCCCGGTTAGACTTCACGGCGGTGCCCACCGGAGCCCGTCCTCGGATCCCGCTGCCGCCGCCGGGTCAGCTCGACGAGGCCGGCATCCGCGAGTCCTTCGCGTTCCGGATGATGTACACGCTCGCCAAGGACGAATACACCGCAAGCGAGTTCGACGTCTACAAGGCCCTGGCCTACGCGGTGCGCGACCGCCTGATGGAGCGCTGGTTCCGCACCCAGAACGCCTACTACCAGGCCGACGCCAAGCGCGTCTACTACCTCTCGCTCGAGTTCCTGATGGGCCGGGCCCTGATCCACAACGTGATCAACCTCGGGGCGCGCGACGCCTACCTGCACGCGATGCAGCGGCTGGGATACGACCTGGAGGCGCTGCAGGAACGGGAGTGGGACGCCGGCCTCGGCAACGGCGGCCTGGGCCGGCTGGCGGCGTGCATCCTCGACTCCGCCGCCACCCTGGGGCTTCCGTTCTACGGCTACGGGATCCGCTACGAGTACGGCATCTTCCAGCAGGGGATCCAGGACGGCGCCCAGGTCGAAGCGCCGGACAACTGGCTGCGCTACGGCAACCCGTGGGAGATCCCGCGCCCCGACGCGCTGTTCCCCGTCCAGTTCTACGGCCGGAGCGAGTACGTGCCGGACGCGGAGGGACGCCTGCGGGTGCGCTGGGTCGACGCCGACGTCGTCTGGGCGATGGCCTACGACACGCCGGTGGCCGGCTACGGCAACGACACCGTCAACACCCTGCGCCTGTGGTCGGCCAAGTCCAGCCGCGAGTTCGACCTGGGCAGCTTCAACGCCGGCGAGTACGTGCGCGCGGTCGAGGACAAGACGCGCACGGAGAACATCTCCAAGGTGCTGTATCCGCGCGACGACCAGTACGCGGGCAAGGAGTTGCGTCTCAAGCAGCAGTATTTCTTCGTCTCCGCCACCCTGCAGGACGTGCTGCGCCGCTTCCTCAAGTTCGGCCCGCGGCGCTGGAGCGACCTGCCGGAAAAGGTGGCCGTCCAGCTCAACGACACGCACCCGGTGCTCGCGATCCCGGAGCTGATGCGCGTGCTCGTCGACGAGCACGACCTGCCGTGGGTAGAGGCCTGGGGCCTCACCCAGGCCGTGTTCGGCTACACCAACCACACGGTGCTCCCGGAGGCGCTCGAGCGCTGGCCGGCGGACCTGTTGCGGCGTCTGCTGCCACGCCACTTCGAGATCATCGAGGAGATCGACCGCCGCTTCCGCGTGCAGGTGGCGCCCCACGGCGACGAAGGCCTGGTGCACCGCACGGCGATCCTCGCCGGGGGCGAGGTGCGCATGGCCCATCTCGCCTTCGCCGGGAGCCACAAGGTCAACGGCGTCGCCGCGCTGCACACGCGCATCCTGCGCGAGACGACCTTCGCGGAGCTCGACCGCGTGCTGCCGGGCCGGATCACCAACAAGACCAACGGCATCACGCCCCGGCGCTGGCTGCTGCAATGCAACCCCGGCCTGGCCGAGCTGATCACGGGCGCGCTCGGCCCCGGCTGGACCCGGGACCTCGACGAGCTACGCCGGCTCGCGCCGCTCGCCGGGGACGCGACCTTCCGGGGCGAGTGGGCGGCCTTGAAGCGCGTCAACAAGGCCGTGCTCGCGGACCGGATGAGGAAGCGCTTCGGCCTCGAGCTGGATCCCGACCACCTGTTCGACTGCCAGGTCAAGCGCCTCCACGAGTACAAGCGGCAGCTCTTGAACGTCCTGCACGTGCTGGCCCTGCACGAGCGGCTGCGCGCGGGGGCCGATGCGGACGTGCCGCGGACGGTGATCTTCGCGGGCAAGGCCGCGCCCGGCTACGCCATGGCGAAGCTGATCATCCGGCTCATCCACGCGGTGGCGGAGCGCGTGCGCCGCGATGCGGCGACCCGCGGACGGCTGGCCGTGGCTTTCCTGCCCAACTACTCGGTCTCGCTGGCGGAGCTGATCTTTCCCGCCTGCGACCTCAGCGAGCAGATCTCGACCGCGGGCAGCGAGGCCTCCGGCACCGGCAACATGAAGGCGGCGCTCAACGGCGCGCTCACCATCGGCACCCTCGACGGCGCCAACGTCGAGATCCGCGAGGAGGTGGGGCCGGAGAACGTGTTCATCTTCGGCCACACCGCGGAAGAGGTCGCGGCGCTGCGCGCGGCCGGATACGGCCCGCAGGCCTGGATCGAGCGCGACCCCGAGTTGCGCCGCGTGATCGACGTGATCGCGAGCGGCGAGCTGGACGGCGGTACCGGCCTCTTCGCGCCGATCGTCGAAGAGCTGCGCGGCGCCGATCGCTACCTGTTGTGCGCGGACTTTCGCGCTTACGCCGACGGTCAGGCGCGCGCGGCCGCCACCTACGCGCGGCCGGACGAGTGGTGGCGGATGTCGATCCTGAACGTGGCCGGGATGGGCCGGTTCTCCGCGGACCGCACCACCCGCGAGTACGCGGAGGAGATCTGGGAGGCCAGGCCCGTGGCGTCGAGCTAGTGTTGCGCATGTGAAATGCCCAAGCTGCCACCACGAGAACCCCGAAACCGCACGGCGCTGTGGGGAGTGCGGCTGCGATTTGACGACCGACCTCCTGCGGACCGCCAACCGGGTTGCCAGGATGGTCACGCTGGCGGGAGCAGCCGTGGCCACCGTCCTTCTGGTAGCCGAATCCGCGTCGGGAGCCGCAGTGGGGGGCGTGGTCGTCGTCGAGCTGCTGTGGGTCACGCCATTCGCCGTTCCCTGGCTCGGCCTTCGCTTTCGACCAGCCTCGCTTCCCCTCTCGGTAGCCCTCGGTGCCGCCAGTGGCTTGGGCCTCTGTGTGTATTCCGCGGTGTTGTTCGAGGTGTTGTTTCTCCAAAACTCCGTCCTTGGTTACGTCTTGATTCTCGTACCGTTCGTACAATTGGGGTGGTCCCTTTTCTGGATCGCCCTCATTTGGTGGCTTGGCGACGCCTCCGGCGCGGTGCGGTGATTCGTGTCCATGCCCGCCGCTCGCCGCTGAGATGGCGAGCCGCCGTCGTGATCGGCCTCGCCGTGCTGCCGTCCGTGTCCGTCTCCGTCGTCCGAGGCGCCGCGGACGAGGGACGGTGGGTCGCGA
>DASTLK010000542.1:0-4306 GCA_035715025.1 Vicinamibacteria bacterium | reverse complement strand
CCCCCGCCGTGACCGCCAGGGCCAGGGCTACCGTCACCACCGTCCACTGTTTCATCGTTCCTCCTACTCCTCGGTCCAGATCTGGATGCGCTCGCCGGCGTCGCCTTCGATCGAGATGATTTCGCTCGGACCGAGCTTGCGGAGCCGCTCCCAGAAGGTCTCGGGGTCGTAGCCCTCGCGTCGCAGGTCCGCCTTGGCGTCTTCGGGCAGGCTCTTGAACAGCATCTCCGCCAGCCCGAGCGGCAGGTTGATGGAGACCTTCGGCTTCGCACCGCCCTTCTCCGTGATGCGTACGTGGACCCAGTGCGCCTCGCGCCGCGCGCCGTGCGAAGCAGCGGGGGGCGTCGTGCGGGAAGTCGCGCTCACGCTGCCGCACCCGCTGAGCGCGGCGGGGTCCCAGCGCATGAGCCCGAGCTTCGCGCGATCGACCAGGTCCGCGTCCTTTTCCTTCTCCAGGATCTGGCACAGGACGGGAGAGGCCAGCTTCCCCATCTCCGTGTCCAGCCCCGACATCTGGAGGGCCGTGTAGTAGCGCACGGTCCGGCTCGGATCGCTCAGCGCGCTCCGCAGGACCTGGACGTGCACCTTGTTCCCGCTCTTGTACAGCTTCGCGGCCAGGCTGACCCGGCTGGTCCGGGCCTCCTCCACGAGCGCCTGGTCCTTGGGGCGCAGGGCGAGGAAGGCGTCGTATTCCTTCAGCGCGCGCTCGCTCTCGCCGAGGTTCTCGCTGCACCGTGCGATCCAATAGGTGGGCGCCTCCGCTTCCACGCCCTTGGCCGCGATCCGGACGGCCTCCCAGGCCTGTCGCGCCTCCGCGTACTTGCGATCGAAGAACAGCGTCTTGGCCGTGCGCAGGCGCTCCGCATCGGCCTGCGCCCACACGGGCACCCCGCTCCCTCCCAGCGCCAGCGCCGTCATCAGCAGGATCCCGGCGCTCCGGCTCCGGAGAGAAACCCTCGTCATCCCTGCAGCTCCCGGGTCACGAGATCGATCTTCATGAGGAGGCGGCGCCGCGCGATCTCGCCGCGGATCGCCTCCAGGTCCTGCGGACGCGCGCAGGCGTCGAGGGCGGCGACCTCGCGCAGCATCTCCTCGACGTCGTCGAGCACGTCGCGCGCGACCACCGTCGAAGGCGCGTCCGTCTCGACGAAGAGCCGGCGCCGGGCCAGGAGCTCGCGGCTGCGCTCCGCTTCCGGCCCGACTTCCACCGCGTTGCGCCGCCGCGCGCAGCGCTGGGGCGCGGAGACGACGGTCACCAGCACGTCCTGCGCGTCGCTGAGGTAGTGCGCCGCGCGCTCGCGCTCGAGCGTGTGCTCGAGGCGGCGGATGGCATCCGCGGAGTCGGCGACCGGACCGGCTTCCGACGCCGCCGCCGCCATGGAAGCCGCCGGTGACGGGGCCGCGGGTGGCGCCGTCGGAAGCAGCGCGCGGGAGACCACGGCCGCCAGCACGAGCCCCGCGAGCAGACCCGCTCCGGCCAGGAACGGCCGCCACACGCGTCCGCCCGCCGGGGCTTCCTCCAGCCGGGCCCGAACCCGCGCGACCAGCGCGCCCAGCGGCACCGGCGGCTCCGCTCCGCGGAGAGGGTCCTGGCGCACGAGCTCGAGGGCGGCCCGGCTCTCCGTGAGTTCGCGCGCGCAAGCGGCGCAGGCGCCGAGGTGAGCGCGAGTGCGAGCCGCCTCCGCCTCGTCCAGGGCCCCCAGGGCCAGGAGCGTGGTACGTCGGCGCCATCGCCCGTGCCGGAAGGTCACGACCGTACTCCCTCGAGTCGTTCGCGCAGGCGCGCGACCGCGCGGTGCAGAGAGCTCTTCACCGTGCCCAGGCTCATGTCCAGGGCCTGCGCGATCTCCTGGAGGGAGAGCTCCTCGTAGTGCCGCAGCACGAAGATGGCGCGCTGGCGCTCGGGCAGGATGCGCAGGGCGGAGTCGACGCGCTCTCCGATCTCCTGGCCGAGCACGCGTCGCTCGGGAGACGGATCGCCCACGGCCAGGGCCTGCGGCGCGGCATCGTCGAGCGCCTCTTCCTTGCCCAGCCGGCGGCGGCGCCGGCGGTAGATGTCGATGGCCTGGTTCACCGCGATGCGCGTGAGCCAGGGAGCGACCTCCGCCGCGCCGTCCCAGCGCGCCGCGTGCGTGTAGGCCTTCACGAACGTCTCCTGGACGACGTCGAGCGCGTCATCGGGCCGGCGCAGGTAGGCCAGCGCGATACGGTAGAGGCGCTGGTAGTGCCGTTCCATCAAGGGCTCGAGCGCCTCGCGGTCTCCCGCGGCCAGCCGGCCCATCAGGTCCCGGTCGGACGGCTCGGTCATGGGCGGGCCATTGGACCACGAGGACACCTCTCACCGCAGCCAGACGAGGACCTGGCCGTCGTCGTCCTCCACGTCCGCGATCAGCCCCCGGCCGGCGGCGGCGAGATCCTGTACGTGGATCTGTCGCGCGAGACTGCGGCCGACGCTCCGCTCCATCGCGCGCCCGCCCTCCTCGCCCAGATCGATATGCCCCTCGATCTTGCGCGCGAGCCAGATGGGCAGGCTGACGCGTACGAGCTTGCCCTCGCCGGCGTCGAAGGCGAGCACGTTGAGGCGGTGGGCCCGGCCCGGGCGGCTCTGGTCACGCTGGGCTTGCGCGCGCGCCTTGCGGAAGGCGGCGGCGGGGTCCCGGACGTGGTGGATCTCGACGAAACACGCGGCCTGGACCAGGGCCAGGACCGCCAGGGCCAGGCGCGCCGACCGTCCTCCCCTCATCACACCTCCGGACCGCACCCGTCTCGTTAACGCGCGACCCCCGGCGGAGGTTCCACCCGGCCCGCGTTTGTCGGACGGCGAGCCCCGTCCTATCATGATGATCCCGAACCTACTGAAGGAGCGACGCTTGGAGCCACGCCGGGACCCCATGCTGGACTTCGCGGTCAAGGACACCTGGCGGATCTTCCGCATCATGGGGGAGTTCGTCGAGGGGTTCGAGACCCTCTCCCAGGTCAAGGGGGTCGCGATCTTCGGCTCCGCCCGCAGTCTGCCTGGCAGCGCCGACTATCAGCGGGCGGAAGAGATGGGACGCGCGCTGGCCCGCGCCGGATACGCCGTCATCACGGGAGGCGGTCCGGGCGACATGGAGGCCGCGAACAAGGGGGCGCTCGAGGCGGGCGGCGAGTCGGTCGGCCTCGCCATCGAGCTGCCGTACGAGCTCAAACCCAACCCCTATCTCACGCGCACCCTGTCTTTCCGTTACTTCTTCGTCCGCAAGGTCATGTTCGTGAAGTACAGCCAGGCCTTCGTGATCATGCCCGGGGGCTTCGGCACCCTCGACGAGCTGTTCGAGGCGGTCACGCTCATCCAGACGCGCAAGGTGAAGGCCTTCCCGGTCATCCTGGCCGGCGAGGACGAGTACTGGGACGGGCTCTTCAAGTGGATCCGGGACACCGTGGTGCGGCGGGGAAAGGTCAAGGACTCCGAGGTCGGCATCCTCCAGCGCGCGCGCACGCCGGCCGAAGTGCTGCGGATCCTGAAGCGCCAGGCCCGGCAGGCTCCCAAGGACCGCACCGGACGCGCGCGCGCCGGCAAAGAGATACCTTAGGCAGCGAGGACGCTCATGTATGACGTGACCCTCATCCCCGGCGACGGAATCGGACCGGAGGTGGCTGCCGCCACCGTGCGCGTGCTGTCCGCGACGGGCATCGAGTTCCAATGGCACACGGTCATGGCGGGCGCGGAAGCGGCCGGCCGCGAGGGCAACCCGTTGCCGCCCGCGGTCCTGGAGTCGATCCAGCGTGACAAGGTCGCGCTGAAGGGACCGACGGCGACGCCGATCGGGACCGGCCATCGTTCGGTGAACGTGGCCCTGCGCAAGACCCTCGACCTGTATGCGAACCTGCGTCCGGTGAAGACGCTGCCCGGGGTGAAGAGCCGTTACGACGACGTGGATCTCGTCGTCGTGCGCGAGAACACGGAGGACCTCTACAGCGGCCTCGAGCACGTCGTGGTGCCGGGCGTCGTGGAGTCGATCAAGATCATCACGGAGAAGGCCTCCACGCGCATCGCGAAGTTCGCCTTCGCCTACGCGCGGGAGCACGGCCGCAAGCGGATCACCGCCGTGCACAAGGCCAACATCATGAAGCTCTCGGACGGCCTCTTCCTGGACTGCTGCCGGGCCGTCGCCGCCGCCTATCCGGACATCACCTACGACGAGATGATCGTGGACAACACCTGCATGCAGCTCGTCCTCGACCCGACACGCTTCGACATGATGCTGCTCGAGAACCTGTACGGCGACATCGTGTCCGACCTGTGTGCGGGATTCATCGGCGGTCT
>DASTLK010000541.1:0-3373 GCA_035715025.1 Vicinamibacteria bacterium | reverse complement strand
AGTCGAAGCGACGCCGAGCCGGCCGCTGCCGCCGGCGCGCGCGGCCGCGCCCTCGCCCCCGCCCCCCGCCGAGCTGCGCGCGGCCCCGTTGACCGCGAGGGCCCCCGGCGGTCCGCCGACGGGACGAATCCCCGTCGACCTCGTGCGCCTCCTGGAAGAGGTCGAGTCGTACGTGTCACTGGGGTTCGTGGACGACGCGAAGGAAGCGCTGCGCGAAGGCGCCGTCCGCTTCAAGGACCACCCGGTGCTCCTGCAGAAGATCGCGGAGCTCGGACTCGACGAGAGTGCCCCCGAGCCCGAAGAGGCCGTCACGGGCGCGTCCCCCGAAACCGATCTCGCCTCCGAGCTCGACCTCGGATCACCTCCGCCCGCCGCGTACGATCCGCTCGGCCACCTCGCCGGGGACATGGACTCTCCCGAAACCGAGCCGTCCGGGGCCGAGGATCTTCTCGGGGAGATGGGCGGGTTCCCGGACGAGACTGCGGCCGGAGAGGACCTGCTCTCCACCTCCGCGGAGACGGTGGCCGCCGGGGAGGGCGGGCTCGATCTCGGATCCGAGCTCGGCGAGCTGTTCGGCGCCCAGTCCGCGGTGGAAGCCTCGCACGTCGAAGGCGCCTCGACGGAGCTCGGCGACGCGGGGCTGGCCGACATCTTCAAGGAATTCAAGAAGGGCGTCGACAAGCAGCTCGGCAAGGAAGACTACGACACCCGCTACAACCTCGGCATCGCCTACAAGGAGATGGGTCTCATCGACGAGGCGATCGCCGAGTTCCAGCTCGCGGCCAAGGACGAGGCGCGGCTCCTGGAGTGCGCCAGCATGCTGGGGATCTGCTTCCTCGAGAAGGGCATGCCCAAGCTGGCCATGAAGTGGTTCGAGAAGGGGCTCAAGGCCCCGGGCCGCACGGAGGAGGAGTACGCCGCCTTGCGCTACGACCTGGCCACCGCGCACGAGGCGGCGGGAGACGTGGACCGGGCCCTTGCCCTCTTCAGCGACCTGTACGGTCAGGACGCGAACTTCCGCGACGTGGCGACGAAGGTCCGCGACCTGCGGGCGATGGTCCAGGGATAGGGGGAGTTGACCGAGTTCCTGGCCGTCGCCCTGTCCGTGATCGTCTCGCTGATGGTGGGAGTCTTCCTCGCCTTCGTGCCGTGGACGACCCTCTGGGACTCGAACTATCTCCTCCAGCCCTACCCCGTGCTTCGCCTCTTGGTGGTCAGCGCCTACGCGCGCGGCACCGTTACCGGGCTGGGCCTCTTGAACATCGTCCTCGCCGTGCACGAGGCCTACCAGCACCTGAGCGTGCGTGCCGTCAGCCGCTGAGCCGGCGGGCGCCGGTGGATTCGTCTTGACGATGGTGACCGATGGCGGTCAGGGCGGCGGGCCCTTCGACTCCTTGTTGGAGCGCGCCGCGCGGGCCGCGCGCGCGGGGGTGGACGTCGTCCAGGTGCGCGAGAAGGGCCTCTCGGACCGCGCGCTGCTCGCGGTGGTGTCGGCCCTGCGCGCGGCCCTGTCCGCGACGAAGGCGCGCCTCCTCGTCAACGGACGTCCCGACATCGCGCTCGTGGCGGGCGCGGACGGCGTCCAGGTTCCGGAGGAGGGCCTGCCCGTCGTGGAGGTCAAGCGCGCCTTCCCATCCCTGACCGTGGGCGCCTCCTGCCATTCCCTGGACGCCGTGCGTCGCGCCGCCGGCGACGGGGCGGACTTCGTGTTCCTGGGGCCCGTGTTCGCGACGCCCGGCAAGGAGGGAAGGACGCTGGGCCTCGAACTCCTCGCGGCGGCGGCGGCGGCGGTGGCGGTGCCGGTGCATGCCATCGGCGGCGTCACCCCGGCGCGGGTGCCCGCGCTGCGTGCCGCGGGCGCGCGCGGAGGCGCGGCCATCCGGGCGTTCCTCGAAGGTCCGGCGGATGCGATGATCCAGGCCTTCCGCGACGCGGAGGGAGGACGGCCATTCCCGAAGTAGCCCTGCGCCCGATCGACGCCCTGGTGGTCGTCCCCCTCGCCCTGCTGGGCCTCTTGGCCCTGGCCCGCCTCGCGCGGCTGCGTCCCTCCTTCCGGCCGCTCGTCGGTCCCTTCGCCGCCTGCGCGCTGGCGGCGGTCGTGATGGTGTTCGCGGGACCGCCGGCCGGGCAATCCCCGATCGCCCTCCTCTATCTCCTCCCCGTGCTGGTGCTGGTGGTGCGGGCGACCTCACTCGGCTTCCAGTGGGTCTTCTATCGGCGTCAGGGCGCGCCCCCGCCTTCGCTCCTCGACAGCGTCGTCTCCGTGCTCCTGTACGGCATCGGCGTGGGGGCCATCGCCAGCCAGTGGTTCGACGTGGAGCTCACGCCGTTCCTGGCCACCTCGGCGGTGGTGGGCGCGGTCGTCGGCCTCGCCCTGCAGGACACGCTGGGGAACCTCTTCGCGGGCATCGCGCTCCACTCCGAAGCCCCCGTGCACGTCGGTGACTGGGTGCGCGTGGGCGACCGCGACGGCCGCGTCGAGCAGGTCTCCTGGCGCGCCATGCGGCTGCGCACCTGGGACGGCGACACCCTGACCGTGCCCAACAACGAGGTCGCGCGCCACGCCGTCCTCAACTACAGCCATCCGCGTGGCGCGCACTCGCGGACGATCGCCATCGGCGTCAACTACCACACCCCGCCCAACCGCGTGATCGGCGTGCTGCGCAGGGTGCTCGAGCAGGTGGGCCTGCCCGAAGAGCCATCTTCGACCATACGTGTCGTGGGGTACCACGAGTCCGCCATCCACTACGAGGTCCGCTACTACTTCGCCGCCTACGAGGACTACCGGCGCCTCGAGAGCGAGATCTACCGGCTCGTCTGGTACCACTTCCGCCGCCACGGCATCGAGATCCCGTTCCCGGTGCGCGACGTGTTCCTCCATCGCGCCGCTCCCGCCGTGCAGAGCCGCGAGACGCCGGCGGAGCGGCTCGAGCGCGCGCTGCGCACCGTCGACCTCTTCCGTCCGCTCTCCGACGACGAGCTGCGCAAGGTGATGGGCCGCAGCCGGCCCCTGCACTACGCGGCGGGGGAGAGGGTGATCGAGGAAGGCAGCCCCGGCGACAGCTTCTTCATCATCGACCAGGGACAGGTGGTGGTCTCGAAGCGCATGGGCGGCGCCGATCGCGAGATCGCACGCCTCATGGAGGGACAGTTCTTCGGCGAGATGGCCCTGCTCACGGGTGAGCGACGCTCCGCCACCATCGCGGCGGCCACCGACGTCGACCTCTTCATGATCGACAAGGCGGCGTTCCAGGAGATCCTGGCCGCCAATCCCTCCATCGCCGTCGACATCTCGACCCTCCTCTCCGAGCGCCGCGAAGCGCTCACGCAGGCGCAGGACGATCTCACCGCTCCCGTCATGGCGCAGGGCGCG
>DASTLK010000540.1:0-2853 GCA_035715025.1 Vicinamibacteria bacterium | reverse complement strand
GAGCAGTGGCTGGAGCGCGCGCGGAGGACAGGCGAAGAACCCGTACGTGCTCGATCGCAACCCGTGCGGCTCGAGCTCGGGCTCCGCCGCCGCCGTGGCCGCGAACCTGTGCGCCCTGGCCATCGGCACGGAGACGGACGGCTCGATCGTGTGCCCGTCGTCTGCCAACGGCATCGTCGGCCTCAAGCCCACCCTGGGGCTGGTCAGCCGCGCGGGCATCATCCCCATCGCACACAGCCAGGACACGGCCGGACCCATGGCCCGTACCGTCCGCGACGCCGCCGTGCTGCTGAGCGCGCTCGTCGGCGTGGACGACCGCGACCTCGCCACCGCGGATGCGGCCCGCCGCGGGACTTCCGATTACACGCGCTTCCTCGATGTGGACGGCCTCCGCGGTGCGCGGATCGGCGTGGTGCGAAAGGCCTTCGGCTTCAACCCGCGCGTGGACCGCTTGATGGAAGATGCCCTGGCCGAGATGGTCCGCCGTGGAGCGGTCCTGGTGGATCCCGCCGAAATCCCCCATGCCGGCGAATACGACGACAGCGAGTTGGAGGTCCTCCTCTTCGAGCTCAAGGCCGATCTGGCCGCCTATCTGCAGGCGCTCGGTCCCGCCGCGCCGGTCAAGACCCTCGCCGACGTCATCGCCTTCAACGAGGCCCACCGCGCCGAAGAGATGCCGTACTTCGGCCAGGAGCTGTTCCTCAAGGCGGAAGAGAAGGGCCCGCTGACCACTCCTGCCTACCGTGACGCCCTGGAGAAGAACCAGCGTCTCTCGCGCGCGGAAGGCATCGATGCCGTCATGGACCAGCATCGGCTCGACGCGCTGGTCGCGCCCACGGGAGGGCCGGCCTGGACCACCGACCTCGTCAACGGCGATCACTTCTCCGGCGGCAGCTCGACCGCGCCCGCCGTGGCCGGCTACCCGAACATCAACGTGCCCGTCGGGTACATCTACGGCCTGCCCGTCGGAATCTCGTTCTTCGGCCGGGCCTGGAGCGAGCCGACGCTGATCAAGCTGGCCTTCGCGTTCGAGCAGGCGACGCATTTCCGCCGCCCCCCGCGCTTCCTGCCGACGGTGGACCTGAGCCGCCCGTAGACGGGAATCCGGTGGTCCGATGGCGCGACGACCGGGAGGGCCGGGTGGTCACTCTCGCGCGGACACTCGCGCGCGCTGGAACTTGTCTATCCCACGTAAAGCAGTGCGCGCGCTCGCTCCGCTGTCGCGCATCCCGCGGGTGAATGCAGCGACAGAGGCCGCGCTCCGAGTGACCCACACCGCTCTCCCGGTCGTCGCGATGGCGACGCAAGCCCGTCCCGGAAGACAGGTCATCCAAGCAATTGTACGAACTATTTCGTTGACACGACGAAGCTCTTCGTACTAACCTCCGCGGCATGACCTCACCGCCGCGTCCGACCCCAGGCGAACTCGAGATCCTGCGCGTCCTGTGGGAACGGGGGCCGAGCACCGTGCGCGAAGTGCAGGAAAGCCTTGGCACCGCTCGCGCGGCGGGATACACGACGGTCCTGAAGCTCCTCCAGATCATGGCGGAGAAGGGGCTGGTGACGCGGGACGAAAAAGCGCGCGCGCATGTATACGCGGCACGCGCTCCCGAGACACAGACCCAGCGCCAGCTGGTGCGGGATCTCGTCGATCGCGCGTTCGGCGGGTCGGCAGCCCAGCTCGTGGTTCAGGCTCTCTCCGGACGTCGCGCCTCGCCGGAGGAGATCGAGGACATTCGAAAGCTCCTGGATGAGATCGAGGGAGGGAAGTGATGACGACACTGGACTCCACGGCGGTGGAGGTGCTGGGCTGGGCGCTCGTGCACTTCGCCTGGCAGGGCGTGCTGGCGGCGGCCGTTTTCGCCCTGCTCAACGCGGCCGCGAACGGTGCGGGGGCGCGCGTGCGCTATGCCCTGGCCGCGTTCACGCTCTCCGCCATGGCGGTCATGCCGCCCCTCACGGTCCTGGTCACGCGAGCGCCGGGACGTGGGATCGGGCCCGCGGCGGCTTCCGCTCCCGCCGCGCGTTCATTCGGCGCCGTGCCCATCACGTCCGCGCGTACGCCCGCAATCGATGATCGCTCCGCCCTCGCGATCCGGGCGCGCATCGCGAATGCGCTCCCCGCGATCGTCGCCCTCTGGTGCGCCGGGGTGCTGGCGCTCTCGATTCGTTACCTGGGGGGCTGGCGGCTCGTGCAACGGATGGACAAGTCGGCGCAGCCCATCCTCGGCGGAGAGGTGGCCGGCCGTCTCGCCCGGTTGCGGCGCCG
Organism: Vicinamibacteria bacterium; assembly: GCA_035715025.1. Taxonomy (GTDB): domain Bacteria; phylum Acidobacteriota; class Vicinamibacteria; order Fen-336; family Fen-336; genus AA29. The sequence continues at coordinate 584 of DASTLK010000540.1, read as the reverse complement.
CATGCGCGTCAGCCGACCGGTCCGCCTGCTGGAGTCGACGATGGTCGACGTGCCGACGGTCGTGGGGTGGCTCCGGCCCGCGATCCTTCTGCCCGCGGCCACGATGGCCGGACTGACCGCCGAGCAGCTCGAGGCCATCCTCGCGCACGAGCTGGCGCACGTGCGCCGATACGATTACCTGGCCAGCCTCCTTCAGAGCGCGGTGGAGACGATCCTCTTCTACCACCCGGCCGTATGGTGGGTGTCCCACCGCATGCGCGTGGAGCGCGAGTTGTGCTGCGACGACGAAGCCGTGGCCGCCTGTGGCAACCCCATCGAGTACGCGCGCGCCCTGGCCGGCCTCGAAGCTCTGCGTCCCGCCCCGCGCCTGGCACCCGCCGCCACCGGGGGCCCGCTGTTCGAACGCGTGGCCCGTCTCGTCGCCGCTCCCTCCGCTCACGGCCTGCGCGCCTCGCGCGGCGCGACCGCGCTGCTCGGATGTGCGGTGCTCGCCCTCGCCCTCACTGGCGTGACGACCCTGCGCGCGTCGGCGACGGGCGGTCAGAGCGAAGCCGAGCCGGCGAAACGGCGCGCCCCCGCGCCCA